>NZ_CALKTQ010000157.1 GCF_937997465.1 uncultured Campylobacter sp.
ATCATCAAAGCTAGCCACATCATCATAGGTGCTTAATTCTTTTAAATAGCGAGCGTTTTAATGGCGCTCGCTAGCTTGATTTGCTTGAATTTAAATTTAATCTCGAATTTATATCACTTAACTAAAAAACAAATTTAAAGGCTAAATTTGAGTGATTTTATTAGTGTGCAAATTTACCGCTAAACTTCCTCCCAAAATCTCGGTTTCGTTTTGATCGTATCCTCATCTTTCTCGTGCAAAATTTGCAAAAACTCTTTAAAATTTGGCGTAAAAAGCGAAGCGGCGGGTGCAAATTTATACTCGCTCATGCCGTCTTTCTCAAACTCGTCCGCAAAACAAATCCGCCAAATTCTAGCGCTATTTATCCATATTTTCGTGCCCTCAAGCGCTGCAATTTGCTCAAATTTATACTTTGCAACAAACTCCTGCCCTCTAAAAACATAGATGTAATTTTGATCAAACCAAAGGCTTTCACGCGAGATGAAAAACCGCTCCAACCAAAGTAAAAACGGCCGCACGGAAAGTCTTTTTATCGCGCTTGATTCGCTCGTTTCGTCTATTGCAGCGAGCTGACGGGGGCTAAGCTTGCTAGGATTTCGCCAAAATATAGTCCAAATCATCCCGCCAAAAAGCAAAACGTTAAAAGTTATGATTAAAATTGCGATTATTTTTAAAATTTGAGCCCTTTCAAAAATGCAAATTTAGTCCCCGCGTCGCTTGCTACCGAGCTTAAGCCACTTTTTTGATGCCGTTAAATTTAGCGCCTTTAAATTTGAGTTCGCCGCAAAATCTCTTGCCAAATTTCGCCTCAACTATGAGAACTAGCACGAAAAATATCTTTTCGTCGTTTAAAAAGGCGATTTGGCGTAGGGTTTGATCGGCACCGTTAAATTTGACGCCATTTTCGCGCAATGTGCGGCAAAACTCGGTCTCGTCAAAACCAAGCCTTTGCGAGATTTCGGCTATCGTATATGGCTCTAGCGATGCGATGATGCGGTCCATGTTGCACATGCTCGGGTTTTTGCGGCGAGTGACGACGTCTATGAATTCATTTGCGAGTTTGATGAGCTTTTTCTTGCGATTTATCACGTGCAAAACAGCTGCGAGCGCAACCAAAAAGCCCGCAAATTTATGCGCTCCCATCCAAAATTCGCCGTACTCTCCGAGAGTAAAATTTACTCCCGAAAACGCGAGCAGACAAAGTCCAAAAATCAGCGTGCAAATGAGGTAAAATTTATAAACGATCTCAAATTTGAGCATAAAATCTCCTAAAATATATTTTTGAAATTATACATT
>NZ_CALKTQ010000158.1 GCF_937997465.1 uncultured Campylobacter sp.
CGCAGTGAATTTTGGACTCTTCGACTTGGCGAAGCTGCATAGAGTTCATAGACCCTTTAGTCTCCGCAACAAAATAAATATGCTTAATATCTCCCTCATAAAATGCAATCGCCCAGTCTGGATTGTATTTTCCTACAGGCGTGCTTATATAAAAGCCACTTGGAAGCTTAACATAAACGGCAACGTCATTACTTGTATCTAGTTCCATTGCAAAAGCTTTTTCATTGGCCGAATCATATACGACATGATCGTAAAGATGTTTTTTTGTTTTAATCGTATTTTTGTCAAGCTGACCTTTTATCGTAGGATCCGTAAAAACCGCAGTATCGTATTTTTCATCTAACGCATTATAGGTAATATGCTCTATAATTGCCGTAGCCTTTTGATCATTTATAAGAGCAGCCGCTTTTATGATAAATTCCTCAGGATTTGACTTAAATTGTTCAAACGTAGTCTGCTTTATCCCTCTAAGAATTTGAATAATAGCTTTTCTAGTAAGCCCCGTCTCGTCTACTAGTTTTCCGATCAAATCATATTTAATGCTTGAATTTAGGGCTATTGCATGGTTGTAGTTTAGAGATTCTTCTTTGACAAAGGACTCTCCAGATATCAACTCATCTTTTGAGCGAATTTGCTCCATTGCTCCAGTTTCGACTCTAAAGTAAATTTTTGAAACTTGCAAATTCTTATCTAAAGACTCAATTGCCTTTTTTACAAGCTCATCCGTATCAAAGTTGACTACATATACGGATTTTGAGTTGATCTTGCTCCACAGCTCCTTAAATTCAGGCATAGCAAGTTTATCTTCATCTACTGATAGCTCGACGTTGTTTTTGCGTGCATCTTCTGGCATCATCGCTTTGCTATCATAAACAGAATCGATAATCGCAATGACAGATTGAGCAAAGTCAACCACTTCATCAGCAAGCTTTATATTGCCATTTACCTTGTCTGCATAATATTTATCAGTTAGCGATCCTTGCTTGTCTATATAGCCTTCCGTGCGTAAGCAAACGTATATTTCTCTAGCGGTATCATTAGTTATCACGTCGCTATTACCGCTCGAGTCAACTATAACTTTACCGGTAAATAGCTCAGGCGTTACCGCCTTCGGCCTATCCGAAATAGCCTGGGCAAGCTCGCTTTGAAGCCCTTTGGCAAAACTATCATAGCTTTCGCTAGCGATAACGGTAAGTATGTTTACGTTGTGAACATCACTTCCAAGCACATTACTATCCATACGCTCGCCATTTTGATTTACGCAAAGTCTAAGCCCGCGACCGACCTCTTGACGTTTTCTTGTTTCGCTAGTACTTTGTTTTAAAGTGCAAATTTGAAATACATTTGGATTATCCCATCCTTCACGAAGCGCAGAGTGCGAAAATATAAATCTAACAGGGGACTTATTTGGATCTCTATCAAGCAAAAGCTCTTTATTTTTCATGATAAGATCGTATGCATCGACGTCATCGGTCGTAGTTTCTTTGCGACCTACTTTAGGATCAATCATATTTCCTTTTTTGTCAATAGAAAAATATCCCGCATGCGTACTTTTAGCGGGAATTAGATCAAGATACTTCAAATAATCACTCTCGTTTGTGTCATGTTGTAAATTTTTGATAATATCTTCGTATTCTTCTTCAAACATACCAGCATAAGCACCGTTTGTGGGCTCACCAGCTGCATCATATTGCCTATATTTGGCTACTTCATCGATAAAAAATAACGAAAGCACCTTGATGCCTTTATAAAAAAGCTCGCGCTCTCTTTGAATGTGTGAAATGATAGTCTCTCTTATCTGTATTCGGCGAAGCTGATCCTCGCTTACTTTACCGATAACATCTCCGGCGTAAATTTTAATGCCGTTAAGAAATTCCACTGAGTCATCGCGTCCATCGATTTTTGAGATAATAAAACCCTGTTTATACTCCTCTAACTGACCGGAGTTGTCATATAAGTTGTATCCATCGGTTACCGTTTTTGTGATCTTGCGGATGCCGCTTGCGCCCTTGCAATCAAACTGGATGGTAGCGGTCGGTGCGGATTTTGAAAGATTGATACTCTCAAGATAGACATAGCCCTCCGTAGCCGTGCTA
This sequence comes from uncultured Campylobacter sp., assembly GCF_937997465.1. Taxonomy (GTDB): domain Bacteria; phylum Campylobacterota; class Campylobacteria; order Campylobacterales; family Campylobacteraceae; genus Campylobacter_A. Next base: position 2,097 of record NZ_CALKTQ010000158.1, read on the forward strand.
GCTGATTCTGTGATGCCTTTGACTGCTATTTTCTTAACGAGACGTTTATTATATGCCTCCATCGCGTCTAGGCGGTAGATCATATTATAGATACTATCGCTTTTATGCGTTGCAGAGTATCGAAGTGTCATTAGTGGATTAAATTGCTTTAAATTTTCCTTTGTTTGTTTACCTTCCACGGATTGGGGCTCATCGATAATAACAATAGGATTTGTCTTTGCGATAATATCTATTGGCCTGCGAGAGCCAAACTCATCAAGCTCCATGTGAATTCGTCTTGCGTCTTTTCCTTTTGCGTTAAACGCTTGAGAATTTATGATCATAACGTTTATAGAGCTATCCGATGCAAAATCATTTATATGTCTAAGCTGGGCGGAATTATATATAAAAAAGTGAACCTTTTTACCGTATTCCTCAGCAAAATGCTCCTGCGTCATCAAAAACGACTTATATACTCCCTCACGGATAGCGATACTTGGCACGACGATGATGAATTTACTCCAGCCGTAGTGCTTATTTAGCTCAAACATCGTCTTGATATAGGTGTAAGTCTTGCCGACTCCCGTTTCCATCTCGATCGTTAGATTGTATCTACCTTCTAGTTTGGCTGAAGGCTTTATTTGATTATCTCTTTGTAGTTTTTGTATATTTTCTAAGATGATTTTGTCATTTAGTTCAGGTACAATTTTTTGATTGCTCCAGCCGGTAAAGTCCTCAAATTCTAGCGTTTGTTGGTAACTCCCCGCACCCTTATCTATAATGTAAGTCGGCGTTAGATATGGCTGCCCGGCAAATACACCCACTACGGCTTTGGCAGCATCTGCTTGAAATTTTTGATGCTTAAATTGCAGTTTCATATCGCTTGCTCCTTATATGACTTTTACCCTAGTATCAGGCGCAAGCAGTTTAAATATCTCCGCTACATTGATCTTTGACGGACTATTTGCAAAGCTACTATCTCTAAATACCGCGCGAAGCGGGCGTTTCTTTGCGATCTCTTTTATCACGCTCTCAGCGATATTTTCATCAAAGCAAGCGATTAAATCTCCATCGTTATAATTATGCACCGTGCAGCCTTCGATCTTTTCGCAAGCGTATGGAAGCGATAGCGGAAGTCCCCACTCTAGCAAACAACCAAAAAGCAGGTCTAGATCGCTCCTATCAGGTTTTACGTTTGACTCAAGCGTAGAAAGTAGGTCTTGGCTATATTCGCTTGGGCTATAGTAAACATCTCTCATATTTGTATCGTCTAGCTTAAGCACTCTAAAGCCGATATCTAAATTTTCAATGCCCTCTTTATCTTTATTTTCTTCTAAAATTTTCTTACCGGCACGGCGTATGCGCTCTTTGCCTATTTCGCAGATGTTTTTATAGCCCGCTTTATAGGCTTCGCTTGTTTCATCTGTCTTTTCGGGAAGTTGCACCATGATAAATTTACGATTTCCGCCATCTTCGGCATTTAGTTGCATTACAGCATGAGCGGTTGTAGCTGAGCCTGAAAAGAAGTCTAGGATAATATCATCTCCATTAACTACTAAATTTGTAAAAAAAGTAATTAATTCAATGGGTTTGGAATAATCAAAAAAATTTTGAAGTTCTAATTTTTTTAAAGCCAATGAGCCTTTTGCTGTTGTGCCTATATCATCTAGCAAAAGTGTTTCAAATGGCGTCAAAGAAATTCCACTTGGAAAATTACGGTAAATACTGTATTGTCCATTTTTATGAATTAGTTCTAAATTTCCATTACTCAATAACTCTTCTGCTTTTTCTTTGCCCACTCTCCATCTACCATCCGTACCGTCTTCTCTTACTGGAAATACTACAATACCATTAATTTCAATTGGATAATACATTGAAGGTCTATCTTCTTTTCTGTCAGCTTGACCCCATTGTCTTAAATTTTCTTTTCTAGCATCAGAGTGTTTTTCTATCATTTTAAACGAAATTAAAGAAGATAATTTTGAATAACATAAAATATATTCATGTGTGATTGAAACTGTAGAGGTGGTTCCAACTTTTCCTAATTTGGATTTCCAAACAAATTCTGAAACGAAATTTTGTATCCCAAACACTTCATCGCAAATTTTCTTTAAATTTGCCTGTTCGTTATCATCGATACTGATAAAAATCACTCCATCATCGCTAAGCAAATTTCTTGCAAGCAGTAGTCTTGGATAGATCATAGAGCACCAATCAGAGTGAAAACGGCCGTTGCTATCTGTGTTTTTAAACATGCGGTTGCCAGCCTCATCGATCTCGCCTGATTCGCTTGCGTATTCGTCGCTACTCATCTTAAAATCATCGTTGTAAATAAAGTCATTTCCTGTGTTGTAAGGCGGATCGATATAGATCATCTTTACCTTGCCTAGATAGCTCTCTTGCAAAAGTTTTAAAACCTCAAGATTGTCGCCTTCTATGTATAAATTTTCCGTTTTATCCCAATTTACGCTCTCATCTTTGCAAGGTCTAAGCGTCTTTCGTATTGGCTTGTTTGCTTCAATGATAGACGCCTTTTTGCCAACCCATGTAAATTCGTAAGCTTCGTTGCCGTCTATGACCTCTTTTGATAACATCTGCTTTAGTAGCTCGAAATTTATAGCTTTTTTATAGACCTTGTTTTCCGCTGTACTTTTTTCTTCATCTAGCATTTCTGTGATGCAATTAGGAAACAAAGCCCCAATCTTCTCAATATTTTGAGCGGTAATATCTGCGGTCTCCATTCTCATTTTATCCATTATTAATTCCTCCGTTATTTTTATATCCAAATATTTCTTCTTCTAAACGTTTATACACATCCATATCTTGAGTAATTAGGGGACTAAGAGTATCACGGATAAATGTGTCTGGAGTATTTCCGCACTGCGTGAGCGAAAGATGTCGTTTTAATGCCGAATAGATATCTCCGCGAGCAGACTTGTAGTCATCTGGCGCGTTCCCTCTGTTTTTAGAATCATTAATGGCTTTTGCTTTTTCACTTAAACATTCTTCATACTTTTCAGGTTTTTCAACCGACTCACATAATTTCTTAATGACTTCATCATCAAATATATATGATTCCAGATTGCGCATTTTCAAGACCTTGATTCCCATCTCTATAAGACTGGCTACTTCTTGTGGACTACGATCATCACGGTCAACTATCTTAATAACTTGGGTGTTTTTGAGTAGCGTTTCTATTATTTGCCCGCTCTTTTTTTCAATATTTTCTATATCATTACATGAGCCGCCGGAAATAAATAATGTTTCTGGGTGAGTATTGGCAAAAATAGTGGAATAAATCGTCTTGTCAAAATCCTTGCGTTTTTCGCCATTGGGATTACCCTCGCAAAATACAATTGTTTTTGGCAACATTAGTTTTGCAAAATCCCCAAAGGCAAGTTCGTAAAACTTATCCATTATTGCTTTACCTATTTTTGTAGGGCGAATAACTTGTTCTGTGTCAAAATCTCTTTCGCCAAAGTCCAAGAAAATAACTGTACCAGGATTCTCTTTTTCAATTTCCTGTGCCTCTTGAAGCATTCCTATCGAATGCGTTGCGAGCAAAAGTTGTGACTTTCCTGGAATAAGTGAAAAAAGCTCACGCAATACCTTTCCTTGTAATTTAGTGTGCATATGGGTTTCCGGTTCATCAATGCAATAAACAGCATCTGGGTAATAATTTGACTGCACAACCATGTCTAGTATTAAATCAAAGGCAGATTTTTCTCCTGCAGAGAGGTTGCGATAACTGAAATTTTCGGTGGCTCCCTTTGTAAAATAAAAGTTTCCGTTATTAAGTGGCTCCCCAAGAGATGAAAACTTTAAATCTTCAAAAATACGCTCTATCGCCGCTCCTACTTTTCCGGTTAATTCCTCACGCAAAGAAGCAACGGACTTGGCATTATTCTTGCTATTAAATATACCCGAAATTGTATATGCAATAAGCCTCTGATAATTGGCGGAAACAGTTTGATCGTTTTGAATAAGAGAATCTAAGCGTGCAGATTCAGTTGGATTTTGCTGCCTATGCATAGAATCAATCTTAAAATCAGGTTCGTTTCTATACGCACTTCTGAAATAAAAGTGCCCCTTTATTTTTTCTTGATTATCGAAGTTTTTATCATAAAAGTCAATCTTAACAAGTTTTGATGTCTCTGTATACCAATTACTATCAATAGCCTTATTAAAATTTCCTGTTTTTCTTAAGTAATGATAATCACCGATATTTCTATATCCTATATATTGATAGTAATGGTTCAAAGCTTCCATAAAAGATGTTTTTCCTGAGCCGTTTGGCCCTACCAAAACCACTAATTTGGCTGTTTCTGGAATATTTTCAACGATTAGATGAGTAAAACGTTTAAAATTCCTCAACTCTATCTGTTTTATCTTCATGAAATATTCTTAAACTCCTTCCTTAATTTTTTTAATTCCAAATTGATTTCTATCTGCCGATTTAGCTGTTTTTCTTTGCGTATTTTGGACTCTAGTGCTAAAATTTGTCTTTGTAGCAGCTCCTTTTGCTCAGACCTAGCTACGGAGTCTTTAAGACTTTCATCTGAAACCATTTTTTGCAATGTTTCGCCGGCTATTTGGCGAACGAAATTTTCATAGGCTGCATCAAGGTTTAACCCATCTAGTTTCAAAGGCAAATTTTGCTTATCTAGCCAATCGGTATAGTAGTATGAATTTACTTTAAAAGCCCTGTTTCCAGATGTAGCAGCCTCTTTATAGCTAATACAAGCCTTGTATCTGCCCTGATACTCTAAGATAAAAACTATATGATACGGCACCGCTCTATCTATATGGCGCAATAGCTCATCATCTAGGTTTGGGCTCTTTAAAAATATCTCAAAGACTTGGATCTCTTTTACGAGACTGCCATCTGCAAGGTTGGTAGTAGAGGACGCGATTTTATTGCTCCAAAGAATTTTATCTACTTGCTCTATAAATATTTTCTTTAAAGCAGGCGATATCTCTAAATTTTCATAAAATTTCTGTTTTGGGATTTTTATTTTTTTGTTAAATTCCGTGCTTTTTGGTAACTCTATAGCCATAGATAGCTCCGTTATTTTATAACCAAAAAGCAGATCAGCTCAAAATCATCTAACCCTGATATAGCAGACATCAAAGCAGAAGTGCCGCCGGCTGAGAACAAACTATCTATATCGCTTTCTTCTTTTTTGTCGATAATGGAGCTAATTGCTTCGCTTAATAGCTTTGACATTTTACTCATATCTTTACCGTCGTTGGTTTCGTGATTAAATTTCTGACACAGGTGAGAAATAGGCTCTTTTTTTCCTCTGCAAAGAAGCCTTAAGCTATCTAATATGCTTTTTGGCTCAAGATAATCGCAGACAATATCGCCATCGGTTCCTATATATACCATATAAAAAGGGTGAATTCTATTTCTGTTGTCGATATTTACGCTGTTATTTACATTTTTAAGTATAAAAATAACGCCTTCTGGTAGCTCATTTGTAGCTGGAACAACGGCGTGTAGTCCTTTTGGCTTATTGTCCATATCGCCGTTATTTTTTACGTATTCTAGTAGATCAAGCCTAAATTCATTAAGGCCTAAGTCCATGATCGAAATGCCTGTGGCCATATCCTCGATATCCACCACCTCTTCTTGAAGCTTTTTTAGCTGTTGCTTGCGGTATTCAAGATCGCCGTTTTCTTCTGGATTTATCAAATCATCATCGCCCGTAGAGGTCATGATGGAAATTTTCATTCTAGTCTCAACACGTGCTTTTAAATTTATATACTCATCCAAATCCATATCCGGCCAGAAATTTACCAGCTGAATAACTTCGTTTTTACTTCCTATGCGGTCTATGCGACCAAATCTTTGAATAATACGGACTGGATTCCAATGAATATCATAGTTGACGAGATAGTCGCAATCTTGCAAATTTTGGCCCTCAGATATACAATCTGTGGCAATTAGTATATCTATTTGCGTTTTATCGTTAGGCATTATAAGGTCTTTGCCTTTAGATAAAGGCGAAAAGCATGTCAATACGTTATTTAACGTGGCCTTAAATCCCTTAATGGTCGTTTTACCGTCGATAGACCCGGTAATGACCGCCGTATCAAGACCGTATTTTTCTTTGATAAAGCTACCGACATTATCGTACAAATACTCCGCCGTATCGGAAAATGCTGAAAAGATTAGGATCTTTTTGTTTTCACGATTGATCGGATTTTCAATTTTTGCAGACATAAGCCTAAATAGCTCTTGTAGCTTGCCATCATGCTCAGGGGTAATATCGCTTATCATATCATCAAGAAGCCCTAGTATCTCCGCATCTTTAGTAAGTTCGGTCTTCCATGTCTTATAGTCCATATCGGCAAGATTGATTTTGACCTTTTTGCCCACAGTGAAAAACTCGGTATTACTATCATCTACATCAAATTCATAATCTGAAGTCTCCCACGCATCTATATCTGCGATGCCATTTACTTCAAACATTTCTATCGCATTAATCGTAGTATCTATATAAGATTTTATTCTTTGCAAGGTTAGTCTGAAAGAATTTATGGAGCTTTCTAGGCGTTTTAGTAGATTAATACTCATAAGCTTTCTAATACCCTGCTCGCGGCCTACTTGGGTTAGCTCATCGCCTTTATTGTGCGTTAAGTCGATATATTTTTGCACTCTACTTGGGAAAATGTAATTTGAAGGCGTGTATATACATAGCGATAGCATCATCAAGTGCTCATAAATTTGATTATAGTTTATGGCCGTGCTTATATCCGTAAGCTGCGGCCTAAGCGAAATAGGCTTATTTCTCTCCGGGAATTTACCGACTTCTGCCGTGTCATAATATTTTTCAATATGTTTTCTAGAGCGAGCAATAGTCACGCTATCAAGAAGCTCAAAAAAATCAAAATCCAAATTTCGTAATAATTGATCCGTAGTCCTTTGCTCAGGATCAAGCTTACTCCAAGCGCTAAACGCTCTTTGAGCTTGCTTGAAAATTTCCTCTATTGTTTTATCGGTATCTAGTTTTTTGTTTATGTATTCAGAATCGCCCTCGTAAGCGATGGCTAGCTGATTTTTTAAATCAATAAAGCGATTATTTACAGGAGTTGCAGATAGCATTAAAACCTTTGTCTTAACGCCGGCTTTTATGATCTTATCCATTAATTTTATATACCTATTTTCTTTTGTATTAGAGTGAGTGCCGGTGCCGTTGCGGAAGTTGTGGGATTCGTCAATCACTACTAGATCATAATTCCCCCAGTTTAGGCGATCTAGATCTAAGCCGTTAGAAAAGCCTTGTGATCTTGATAGGTCGGTGTGAAATAAGACATCGTAATTTAACCTATCTGCGGCAATTGGGTTGTTTATATAGTTATCTTTATATGTGTTCCAGTTTTCTGCTAATTTCTTTGGACATAGCACGAGAACGCTTTTGTTTCTATTTTCATAGTACTTAACGACAGCCAATGCGGTAAAGGTTTTGCCAAGTCCTACGCTATCGGCAAGGATACATCCGTTATATCGTTCTAGCTTAGAGATAATGGCAAGGACTGCATCTTTTTGAAAATCATATAGCATGTTCCAAATTTTACTTTGTTTGAAGCCCGTAGCCTCATTTGGAAGTTCATCTTCGGAAATATCATTAAGAAACTCGCTAAAAATATGATACAAAGTCATAAAGTAGATAAATTCCGGAGAATTTTCCTTATATGCGGCAGTGATATTTTCAATCACGACATCAGTAACATCTTGCAGTGTTTCTTTGTTGTTCCACAGTGATTCAAAAAGTGCAATATAATGATCTGTCAAGGCGGCTTCATCAAATCGATTTACGGTGTTGTATATATTATTTCCGCGTTTATACCCAATATCTATTGTTGTAAATCCATTGATGGGAATATAGACGGTTTTATTTGTTTTATTTATTATGGTAGCAAATCCTGAGCTCATACCCGCATCTGTAGTATTGGATTTAAATTTTGCTTTTTTTCTAATCCACTCGGCGCACTCTTTAGCAATTGATTTTTGCGTCATTTCGTTGCGTAGCTTTAACTCAAATTCCGTACCGTAAAGGCTATTTTCTCGGTTTAACCTTGGAATATAAAATTCACGCTTTTGTTTTTCTGTTTTTTCAGTTACAAATGTAGGCGAAGTAAAAATAAAACGACATTCACCTGCCGAGTCCAACTGTTTTTTTAGTTCTTGATAGGCGTATATAGAAAAGCAAGATGCGACAATAGATATCTTGCTGCCTTTTTCAATGGTGACCTTTAAATCGTCTCCAACAATATTATTGATGTTGTCAAAAACTTGCATAAATTTACTCCAAAAACTGTATATGAATGTGAATATAGCATAGTCGTTATTTTAACATTATTGTTTATGGAATACAAAAATATCCAAACAATATCAATGAATTTATTGCAAATAAAGTCAACTATTAATTCTATAGTTATTTAAAGTACTTACTGCATACTTGTTGGTTAAATTTAAACTTTAAAATCTAATATTTGCCTCTAACCAAAATTTCTTTTTAAATCCAAGTATAATAATCCTCTCTTGCTAGCCAATAATCAAGCGAATTAAAATCGCTATACTCTTTTTCATAGTCTATGCTTTCTGCCCAGTAGTCATAACACTCAAGCTCTTTTAGTGTTAGCCTTATCTCTTTTCGCTCAATATGCTCATACCTAAAGCTTATCGCGCGTTTTAAGATCTCTCTTATAAATTTTCCATCGCTGCTAAATTTTAGTGCCGTGCTTTTTAAAACAGCTATGACATTTTTTATAAATACACCTTTATAATAAGCCACTCCTAAAGCCTGAAGTAGCATTATCTTTGCCTTGTCGATAACTCCATTTTCATAAAAAATTTCTGCTATTTTTATGCATATTAGCGTATCTGTTTCAAAGTAAATTTCGTTATCCCAAAGGCCAAATTCGCTTGATATTTTATGCAAACATATATTTTCTTCTACACTACAGCCATTATAAGTGTCAAACTCGGCATCAGGTCTTAAAAACCACTCAAATTTTATCTTTGCATTTTTGCAGATGATGTAAGTTTGCCAGCTTCTCATAGAAGCTCTTATGGCGTAGTTAAATAGCTTGTGCTCGAGTTTTACGAAGTAGCATTTGCTTTTTAGTGGGATTATCTTCACTACTTCGCTTTTTGAAATTTTGTCCGCGATCTCTTTGTAGTATGAGAGTGGTTTTATCTCGCTTTTGATATATCTTTCTACATCATTGGCCACAACGAAAAATTCTTCTTTTGTTGTGGCGGTTTTTATGAGTTTTTTGAAAACTTCTCGAGCCCATTTATGAAAGCTTATGTGTAAAAAAGATCATCCTCTAGTTCATATACTCGCCCAAATATCTCGGCGCTTTTGTTCTTTTGCATGAGCTTAAATATAGCAGCTGCACCAGCTATGCCGTTTTCAGGCCTGCCACACATCGTGCGGTATATCCATCTTGCACAGACGAAACATTGATTTGGTGCATCATTTAGCAAGTGACCTAACATATCCTTTGCTTGCTTCTCTTTGCCAGCTTCAAATAGCTCTTTTATCTGTCTGATCTTTTTCATCGCCACTCCTTTTTGGGATGAATTTTAAAGTAAAAAATGGACAAATTTTATTCCTATTATGCTGCTATGATCTCACAAAAGGACGTTAAAATAAAGATCTTTTTGACGATATATAAAAATAAAACAAATTTTTAAGGCATAGACAATGGCACTATCTAAATCCCTCTACATTCGCGGTCTTCAGTGTGAAAAGAGCTTGTGGTTAAAAAAGAAAAAACCTGAGGTTTTGCAAGCTCCAGATGATGGCGCACAGGCGATATTTGACACTGGTACATCAGTAGGCGAGCTAGCCTGTGAGCTATTTAGTGGTGGCGAGAGGATAGAATACACTGGCGACTTTGGCTCGCAGATGGCAAAGACCAAGGAGCTTATGGGGCGCGGCATAAAGGTGATCTACGAGGCTACTTTTTGCTTTGACGGCATCCTCGTGATGGTCGATGTCCTTCGTATCTGCGAGGACGAGCTTATCATCAACGAAGTAAAGAGCTCAACCTCGGTAAAAGACGTCTATATCGATGATGCAAGTATTCAGTACTACGTCATTAGCTCGCTTGGCTACAAGGTGAGCGCCGTAAATATCATCCACATAGATAATAGCTACGTAAGAGGCGAGAAACTCGAGCTTGATAAGTTTTTTCACACCGAAGACGTGACTGAGCAAGTAAGGAAAAAACAAGCAGACATCCCTCAAGTTTTAAGTAAATTTGATGAAATTCTTAGCAAAGACGTTGAGCCAGATATTGATATCGGCCCTCGCTGCTCAGACCATTATAATTGCGACGCTTGGGAGTACTGCTGGCGCAAGCAGCGAGGCATACCAGAGTATAGCGTCTTTAACATATCTAGGTTAAGAAGCGATAAGAAATTTGAGCTTTATAAAAACGGCGTAGTTAAATTTGAAGATATCAAAGGGCTGGATAAATTTAACGCCTCTCAGCAGATACAAATCCGCTCTGAGCTCTCTGGGGAGCAGATCATAGACAAAGAGGCTATTAAAGAATTCATAAACACGCTTAGCTATCCGCTCTACCATCTTGACTTTGAGACCTTTCAGCAGGCCGTACCTGAGTTTGTGGGGCTTAGTCCGTACGAGCAGATACCTTTTCAGTTTTCTATCCATAAAGATGATGGCAAGGGAAATTTAGAGCATTTTGAGTTCTTGGCTGAGGTCGGGGCCGATCCTAGATATGAGCTAGCGCTAAATTTGATCAAATTTATCCCACAACATGCCTGCGTACTAGCCTATAATATGAGCTTTGAAAAAAGGGTGATAAGACGTCTTGCTGAAATTTATCCGCAAATTTCAAACGAGCTTATGGCAATACACGACAACATAAAAGACCTGATGGCGCCATTTGCTAGCAAAAGCTACTACCACCCAAAGATGCAGGGCAGCTACTCTATAAAATACGTCTTGCCAGCGCTCGTGCCCGAGTTTGAGTCAGCGTATAAGGATCTAAATTTGATTCACCATGGCGGCGAAGCGATGCAGGCCTATGAGGCTATGGCGTATATGCCAGCTGATGAGCGAGAGGCCTATAAAAAGGCACTTTTGGCATACTGCAAACTAGACACGTTAGCGATGGTTAAGGTTTTAGAAAAACTAAGAGAAATCGTGCACTAAGACAAAAAATGTCCAGTTTATTAGATATAATGTTTTAAAAATAAAAGGGGAAAAGTATGAATATAGAAAAACTTGAATCTATGTTAAAACAAATCAAATTTCTAAGCGACAAGTTAGAAGCTAAAAAGTTGCGTGGCAATAACGACTATAACTTATTTTTAGCACTTCTAGATATAAACGATGAGGTTCGGTTACATTCTCGATTTATATATTCGCTTTTAGATACAAGTTCTCCACACTACCAAAAAGAGCTATTTCTAGAGCTTTTTATAAAAGCGTGCGGACTAGATGATTTTGGACTAAATTTACAAACCGCAAAAGTCTATAAAGAGTACGAAAATATAGATATCTATATAACCGACGGCACGAAGCATATTATCTTAGAAAATAAAATAAATGCCGGCGATCAAGAGGCTCAGATAAAAAGATATATAAAAACCGTCCAAAAAGAAAACGACGGCGAGGCTGAAATTTATGTGCTATTTTTATCGCCGCAAGGGCGTGAGCCTAGCGACTATAGCTTGGATGGACTAAAAATCAGCAATAGTAAAATATTGGATGAATACGGCAATGAAGTAGCTAAATTCAAGGCGATTTCATATAAGGAAGAAATAATGAAGTGGCTTGGCTCGTGTCTTGATGAGGCTGGGAATTTGGCAAATTTAGCCGCCGTGATATCGCAATACAAAAACGTAATTGAAAAAATTTATGGAACCTATAAAGGAGTAGAGATGGATACTGAGGAAATAAGTAAGATAATACTAGAGAACTATGATATAGTCGATGAAATAAGAAATAAATACTTTGATATAGCCAATGCAAATAGGCTTAATGAATTTATGTCAAACGTAAAGACCGAACTTGAAAAAAGATTATCACAAGAATGGTGCGTAGAAATAGAAGAGGCTGATACTAGAAGGTATTTTGAACCTATAAGTTTTTATAAATATAGTTGGGGCAATGAGCATATACTAACTTTTACTCTAGAATTTGATAATAGAAACTTTCTAAATCCATACATTGGACTTGCTTATGATATAGATAAAATAAATAAGGCATACGTTGATAGTATACAAGTTAAAATTTCTAGCGAATGGAATATAGGTGCGAGATTTGCCAGATGGAAATGGCTAAAAAAAGATCAATTTTTAAGAGAAATAGTCGTAAACAAATATAGCGAGTCGGAGCTGGTTAATGAACTAATAAAAATGAAAGACGAGCTAGAGCCATTGGCTGATGAAGTCATTAAGTTAGCTATAGTATAGGTCAAACAGTTATGTTTGGATAGATGGTCGTCTCAATTGCTAATGCTAATGTAAAGAGTTAGTGGTTGGATGACCGATCTTAACTTTATCCATTTCTAAACTATGCCAAAAGCTCTTATAAGGATACTTTATAGACAAATTTTGTCCATTTTTTTATTTACAATAAAGGGATAGGAGTAAAACATGACCGAGCAAGAACTTTGGCAAGAGTATGATGAATTTTCTTTTTTGGCGCAGGCTAAATCAAGCTATGATTACGTAAATAATGCTAATTTTACGAAATATAGCAACACTGAGATGTCAAAAGATTTCTACAGGCAAGCTGTCAAGGCATTAAGCAACCCTAATGATGTCGTTACTGAGGCTAAATTTATACTGCAAAATCTAAAAAACGACTTTGGCTGTGAGAGCGAATTTATAAAAGAGATATGCTTGCAAATTTTAGATACAAAAATGACGCCATACGAGCATCAAGAGGTGGCTAAAATGATAGAGAGCTATAGCTCTATCGCTTGATAAAATGGCTCTTTTGCGCCATTACTTGCTGAGTTATAAATTTTAACTCCGTTTAAAACGTCCGTGCGAGATTTTGGCTCATGTATATGCCCACAAAGGATGATCTTTGCATTTAAAAGATTATTTTTAATAAGCCTTGCAAGCTCTATATCTCCGTGATCCTTGCCCTTTTTGCTGATGCTCGTATTTGTCTTTGCTGGGGGAACGTGAGACAGCAAGATATCGCACTCCGCAAATTTAAGCAGATCATCACACAAGTAAGGCACGCAGCCAAATTTAACGCCGTTTATAGTTTTTATGGTGCCATCAGAGTATATGCCTTTTATAGAATTTAGCCAAGATGGCGGCATATCGTGGTTGCCAGAACATACAAACACCGGTTTTTTAAGGCTTTTTAGCCACAAAGCAGTTTGCTCTTTTTCTTGTGCGCTCTCTTTGCATAAAAAATCACCGCTAAAACAAAAAATGTCAAATTTGTCTTGAAGGGCTAAAATATAGTCAAAATAGCCAGCATTAAAGTGCAGATCGCTAGCGTGAAAAAGTTTTAAGCCACTCATTTGTATCTATCAGCCTTTATCCCCCAAGTAAATTTGTGATCAAATTTACAACCATATCTTTTTGTTTTGGCTCGCTTTGAGCTACAAATAATGCAAGTGCAACAAGGGCGTTGTCGCTCATCCTGCGCTCGCTATTACTTTTAAAAAGTAGCTTGCATTTTGATAAAAACAGGACAAATATAAATGATCCGATGCGCTTGTTGCCGTCGCTAAATGGGTGGTCTTTGATGATGTAGTAGATCAAATTTGCCGCTTTTTCTTGTGGGCTTGATAAAAGATCACGTCCGCCAAATGTCTGGTAGATATTTTTTACTATCCCTTCAAATTCATCTGCCTTTTGAACGCCAAAGATATTTGACGCCTCGCCCTTTTTTATAAGCTCTATTTTTAGCTCATCCACTGCCGTTAGCGCCTCGTCATATCCAAGGATAAAATTTTCGCCCACTTCGCTTTTGCAAGGTCCAAGTGAGCCATCATCAAATTTTTGCAGTAGCGACCAGCTCTTTTTATAGTATCTGATAAGCTCTAGCGTATCTTTATCGTTGCTGCTCATAGCGCCTCTTTGGTTAGAAATTTATCTCTTTTAGATACTCGCTAACGTCCTTTTTGACCTCGTCGGCTAGCTCTTTTGGCTCAAGCACCTTGATAAATGGCAGGTAGTAGTATATGAGCGGTTTTATCTCCATTATGTGCGTAAATTCTATCTCTATCTCGACTGAGCCGTCGCTATCTTGACCAGTTATGCGCTGCTTTGCGTGTGGTTTTCGCTCAAAGTATTTTGCCACTTCTGGTGCCAGCAGTAGCCTTGCTGTTTTTGGTGCTTCTAAGTTTGCCCATGCCGAGTTCATCGCCTTTACACGCTCATCTAGCTCGCTACTTAGTTCAAATTTCTCCCCGCTATGCTTTATATCTTTTATGCTTTTTAGGTGAAATTTCTTAAATTTATTGCCTTTTTTGCTATCAAGCAAGAGCAGATACCAAAATCCCTCAAAAAGTGCTAGCTTTAGAGGCTTTACAAGAAACTCAAAGCCGTTATACGTGCATGTTATCTCCGCTTTTTCTCTTATGGCATCCTCAAGCGTTTGAAAATTTACGAGGTCATACTCGCTTAGCTTTTCGTTGTTTATGTTTGTAAGTATCGGGTGATTTAGCTGCTGAGAAATTTGCTCTAAAAGCACGTGAGCCTTGCTGTAAAAATTTGAGCCCATGTTTTTTGCCACGTTATCAAGGATATTTAGCACCACTCTATCATCGCCGTCTAGCCCGTCGCTCGCATCCTCGTCGTTTAGGCTCCAGTAGTGCCCCTTTTTGACGGCGCCATACTCTTTTAACGTGTCGTAAAGGTCGCGCTGGATGGTCTTTGAGGTCACCCCAAGCATGGCTGTTAGCTCTTTTATCGTGTGCGGTCTCTCTCTTAGCTTTAGGGCTATAAAATTTATGCGTTCAAATTTGCTGTTTTCTTGTTTGGTTATGATGGGTTTCATTTGGCCTCCTAGTTTGGGGATTATATCCAAATTAGGACTAGAAGATGTCTTTTCTAGCATAATATCTGCCTAAGACCATCTAGCGCGCCACATTTTAGACTTATGCCGATATACTCTGAGATATAGTTATCTCGTGGGTTTATGCGGATAAGCGTTGCTTTTTTGGATCGTTTGACAAATTTCTCACCAAAATTTCTAATTGTTGGCACCGCAAGCCCAGCGCCTAGCTCTATGATCACAAAGCGGCTATCTTTGTTTTGCTCTAGCCATGCTTCATATCTTTTATATTGCTCGTTTATGCGCCTTGTATTTACCATCCAGTCGTAAAACATAACGATATTTGGGCGGCTCACGCAGCCACACTCTGGGCAAACTGGCATATCTAAAGCGATAAATTTCTCTTCATCTACTCTTATATCGCTACAAGTTTGCCATATAGCGCCATCACGCTTGTGGATGCACTGAGAGTAGTGGATCGAGCCATGGCACTCGTAAATTTTCTCTTCGTTAAAGCCAGCCTTGGCAAAGTGTCCATCGACATTTGAAGTATAGACGAAGTAGTTTTCGTTTTTACTTTTTACAAGATCTAAAAGCAGCCTAAAGCCCTCGTGAGGCTCTGTATTTTTGTATAAATTTAGCCTGTGACCATAAAATGCCCATGCTAGCTTTGGATCATCTAAAAACCACTGCGGATTTGCCATATCTTCAAAGCTTAAATTTTTATCCCTTAAAAGTGGATACGCCCTCCAAAACCCCACATCTCCCCTAAAATCAGGCAATCCACTATCCACACCCATGCCAGCACCTGCTGTGATGATGACCGCATCGGCCTCTGCGATGATCTTTTTGATCCTATCTATCTTCTCTTGCATTTTGATCCTTTTAAAGAAATTTGGATAATTGTAATGAACTGATCAGACATTTTTGTGTCCGCTCTCTTTTGGTAAAATAGTGAAAATTTTATAGGAGAGTAAAATATGATAGAGAAATTAACGCTTAGAACAAGAGCATATATTTTAACAGACAAGAGATTTGAGAATTTTGTATCTAATTCTGATGACTGGTTTTATGCTGAAAAAGACGATGAAAAGGTGATTGTAAAAAGTATTTCAAAAAGAGCTGACAAGAAATATAGGCTTTTACTAAAAAAAGAAATATTGGAAAAAGTTAAAAATAATGTCAATGTAATTATTGGATGCATTGATGATAATAAATTTTATAGGCTTGAGCTTGAGATAAAAAATTTTGATGCTGATATAGAGGTGCTTTTTAATGATAAATTTGAAATTTGTAAAAATGGGGATATTGTAAAAGTAACACAAAAAGATATGATTGACTTAAATATTGAATCATTTACTGATTATGCCAACAACGATAGAAGAATAAATAGCCTAGCTACTGCGGATAGAATAGAAGGTTTTGGTGGAAGAGATGAATTTTTAAATTGGTATAACAATCAAGAGAAAAAATGCTGCTACTGCGGCGTTAAAGAAGCAGACCTAAAAAAATATTTTCATAGTAAAAACACACAATATGAAGAAGCAAGACCAAGAGGAAAATTTTTAGAAATTGAACGAGTGATAACAGCGCCAGAAAGTGAAAATAAATATTCAAAAGAGAATTGTCGTTTGGCTTGTTATATTTGTAATAATGCAAAAAGCGATTTTTTGTCGGCTGAGAGTTTTGAGCCTATTGCCAGAGGTATAAACAAATTTTGGAATAACTATCTAAACAAAAATGTAGAATTTCCAGAAGATTTTGAATATTGGAGCAAAAACAAAAACTAGCAAACAAGGCGGTAACTCTACCGCCCAAATTTCTCTGCCGTTATGCAGTGTAGCGCTCCGCCAAGCTCTATGATCTCGCTTAAATTTATCGTCTCTACCTTATAGCCACTATAAATTTTCTTAATCTGCTCCAACGCAATATCGTCATCGTCTATGCCATATATTGGAACTATTAAAATATCCTTAATTTTAATAAAATTTAAGTAAGCGCCCCAGTCTCTCTTTTTAGTGAAAAATCCATCTTTATACTTCATAAATTTCACATCCAAATCACTCTTTTTAAGGGCTTTTATAAGCCTATCATTAAAGCTTTTGCTCTCGTTTGAAAAGTCATTTATCAGCACGCTATCTTCATCTATCCACCTAACCATGGCGTCGCTGTGTCCTAGCATATCGTAAGGCTGTCTTGGTATGATGATGAGCTCATTTAGCGCACATTTTTGCTTTATAATTTCAGCTATCTCGGTTTTTGTCTTCAGTGGATTTTCTCTAAAAATTTTATCAGTCATGATGGCTTTAGCTCCAAACCTTACGAAATTTCCGCCGTCTAGGACTAAATTTATATGCTCTTTTGATGGCTGGATCTTTGTTCTTAGATGGCTATATTTTTCATCTTTTAGGTAGTCTGGATCGTAGTCGTAAGAGACAAGGCGCCAATCATCAAGCAAAATCGGCATAAAGTCTCTCATCCAAATGTCTTTAGTCTCTAAAAACTCGTATTTAACCCCGTGTTTGTCAAATATCTGACACAAGCTTTTGGCTGTTTTGGTGTGGTGCTTTGCCAAAAGCGCGGAAAGTAGGATGGTTGGCTGCATATTTGCTCCTAAATTTGATAGTTTTTGTGAAATTTTACTAATAAATTTCTAGACATTTTTTGTCCATTCTAGTTGCTATAATTTCACAGATCGCAAAAAATGTATCGGCGATAAAAATCAAAAAAGGATAATCAATGATCTACGAGCAACTTAAAATTCTCACACAAAACAGCGATAAAAAGGCGCTCTCAAAAGCACTTGGCTATGTTAGAGAGCAAAATTTCACAAGAGCACTTGCAAATTTAGAGGCAGCAAAGAGCCTTGATGAGTTCATCACAAAGGGGCACTTTGACTGGGCGCATAGCTCAGAAACGCTCATCCTAGCTCTTAGCAAGCACTTTGCCCTTGACATAGACGCTGAGCTTAGCGAGGTGCAAAAACTCTACAACGAGCGAGTGAAATTTAGAGGCTCATATATCTATATAGATACGGATTTTAGGCGCAAGGGCGAGCCTATATTTGCCCTTGCTATGGCGCAGCATCTAAGATATATCAGCCTAACGCCATTTTTAGATGAGCTTTGTTTTAAAGCATTGCACGAGCAGCTAAAAGTCATCTCAAAGATTACCAAAAACTACTATCAAAAAACGAAAACTCTGCCTATGTTTGGAGCTATAACTGGCTTTAAGCTCTATTTTCTAGGCAAAAATTACTCGATTGATACGGATGGAAATTTTACAGATAAAGAGATCGCTGAACAAGTTGCGACGATTAAATTTTAGATAAAGGAGAGGTTATGAATTTATCAGGACGCTATGAGCGCATTCACAAATGTTGCAGATGTTGCAGGATTTACTATGCGGATTATATTATAGACGAAAATGTGATGCTGGAAAATTTAGCTAAAAACTTAAGCCAAGATGAGCTTGACTGGCTTTTGCAAAACCACACAGAGCTTTGCCTGAGGGTAAATCACCATCTTTTTGAGTACGACGATCTGGCTCGTTCAGTATTTTTTAAAAGCAAAAAGAGGGGCCTTGCGGTAAAAATTTACAAGATCGCACAAAGCTTTTGTAAAAGTGGCATGGACTACTCTTTTTTGGCGATAGCAATATACAAAAGCTTAAGAGCTAAAAAGTGGTGCAAGGAGCTTTTGGCTATGGCAGAAAACAACATAAAAGACGGGCTTTGCCTTATAAATATGCTAAATTTTATAGAGATCAAAGTCTTGTATGGGAAAAAGGCTGAAAATTTCTTGCAAAACGCACTAACGACGACAGATTTTAAGGCGGATTTTTATCTCGATATGGCGCTGGAGCTAAAACAAATAGGTGGCTTTGATGAGTTTACCTATAAATTTTATAAAAAGTGCATAGAGAAAGACAAACATGACTTCTATCTAAGTTATGCTCACGTTTTTATAAAAGACAGAGGCGAGCTAAAAGTACTCGGTATAAAACCAAAACAAAAAGAGCCAAAAAAGGTCGTGGCCTCAAAAGAGCATAAAAGTAAAGACGAATATTTAAGCGAGCTAAGAGATACGAGCGACTTTTATAAATTCTACGATGTTTTAGATGATATGGCGGAAGAATTTGGCAAGCAAAGATGGATATTAGAGCTTTATAAAGACGGCGAAATTTATGCCAAAACCGCGGCCGATTATGCTTATGTGGCAAGTAGCGTTATGATGGATTTTAAAGATAAAATTTATGCAAAAGAATTTTTAGATAAAGCCGTGAAACTCTTGCCAGATCCTAGAGAGACGTTTTTTGTGCTTGATATCTTAAAAGAACTTGGCGAAAGGGTGGGCGATCGAGATAGTAAAAAAGGGTATAATTGACATGCTGTAAATTAAATTTAAAGGAGATGTGGTGAATGATTTTTGTGATAGAGATAAAGTGAATGATTTTTTTAATGGCATGGATAAGTATGTACAAAAAGAGATAGAAAATAGCCGTAGAAATGAATCTGATAGATCAGACTACAATATCTTTTTGGCGCTTCATAAAAATAGTGATGAAGTTAAACATACAAGATTTATTCATTCATTATTGGATCCGAATGGTTACCACTATTTGGGCAATGAGTTTTTACGTAAATTTTTAGAAGCTTGCGACATTGATGATTTTGATATTAGCAGTGTTGAAGTGAATATGGAGGAGGGAAATAAAGAATATGGGTATATGGACCTTTGTATAAAAAATGGTAAAAAATGCATAATTGTTGAAAATAAAATTTATGCAAGAGATCAAAATAGCCAAATGGAAAGGTATATAGGTTATGTTTGCAATAAATATAAATATGAACTTAAAGATATTCTCTTTGTATATCTTTCTTTAGATAGAGAGAGCGTATCAGATAATAGCAAGGGTGATTATAAAAATAATGCTATAAAATATATTTATTATTCAAAAGAGATAATAAATTGGCTTAAAAATTGTCTTAAATCAAAAATCACAGCTAGCCTTAAGTTTTCTATAGAGAGGTATATCGATGTTATAAATTCGATTTATGGCAAGCATACATACGTAAAAGATGAAGCAAGTTACAGATATATAGAAAAACACTATGATAAAGCTGTAGAAATTTACAAAAACCATAACAACTTGGATGATTCTTTAATAAAAGAACGTATAAGTACGATAGAAGCTACTACAAATAGGATTATAGATGGCTTTATGAATTATCTATCAAGCGAATTTAAAAAGTTTAGAAGAGATGATTTGGTTGCTATTAGTAATATAAATAGCAAATATCGCAAAAACAATACTTGGCTTGAAATATATGACGAGGCTTGGTGTGACGACAAGAACCCGCAGGATGAGAAATTTATACTATTTACAGTTTTTAACATAGATAATCAACTCTTTGTTGGAATAGATACGCATAAAAATATGTACAGAAAAGGACTTAAATGGCAAGAAATTTGGTCAATCATTAATCCGAAGGATGTGTCTTATGGCAAAAAGAATTTCTTATTATATGAAAAGCTAGAAATTAATAAAAATGTAATTTTATATGTCAAAGAAGATTTTGCAAAGGCTATACTAAAAAAAGAAATATCGGCTAGCGAGTTATCTAAGAGCATAAAGAAGTTTGTTGATAAACACAAAGATACAATAATTAAGATAAACAATAATAAAAAAGATAAATTTTGGAAAATGGTAAAGGAGAGGCTCGAAAAGGTAAACCGCTAAAAGACACTAAAAATAAAAATGGAGCAAACATGAAAAGATTCTGGGGTCTTAGGCCATATATGGAGATTAGCGATTTTATATCGTCTGTAAAGCCAAAACAACTGCTTTCTAGCGAATTTAACGATATCTTGTCAAAATGTGAGGATTTTAGAGAGTATTTATATTTGGCAAGACTAGCTTACGATGAGCTTGAAGATGGCGAAGATAGGCAAAAGATAATAAAAACGATCCTAAAAAGGGCGCTACAAGTATGCCAAGGTCCTTGGGGCTATTTTCATGTAGCTAGAAGTGTCTATGAAAATTTAAACGATAAAAAGCTTTCTAAAAAGATCATCGTAAAACAGATAAAAAGATTTAATATAAGTGATTATTTCTTGCTTTGCAAACAAAATATACTTAGTAAAAAGCAGATTAAAACAGCTATAAAAAGCGCTTTAAAATCGGGTATGAATAGACAAAGATTTTTAAATTTCTTAGATTTCTTAAGTAGGATAAAAAGGTACAAATCGGTATGCAAAAAATTTTATAAAAAGGCTGAAAATTTAACCGAGGGCAAAGATGCATACGACGAAGAGTGCTTGAAAGTAGAAGAAAGGGCGCAGCAAAGACTGGAGCAAATACGCAATAAAAACACTAAAACTAAATAGCAAATTTAAGATGTAAATACATAAATTTAGACACAACCTGTCCGTTTTTGCCATTATAATTTTCTCAAAATTTAAAGGACAAAAATGAGACAATTTACAAAGGAGCAAAGGCGAAAGCTAAATAGCATAAACGAAAGGCTCTATGACCTTGAGCGCCGTGTCGTGCCACGTGCAAAGCAGATAAATATGTCGGTAAAAGATGTAAAAGAGGCATGTGATCATTTTTGTGAGCTATTGCTCTATTTTTACTCAAAGGATGAACTTCTTATGCGATATAGGCAGTTCATGGATCACATAGATGACTACTTTTATACGGAAAATCAAAACGAATTTAGAAACTGGCCCACACATGAGATGTCTGGCGAGTGGCACTGCTGGTTTTACCACTGCTTATATGACCATACGGATCTTAGCTGGGATGAAATTTTAACTATCGACAGGATGGAGGGCAAGCTTCGCTCATACTACGACTATACGCCTATAGATCTTTGCCTAAAAAAGCTAGAGTGCAGCGAGAAAGAAGAGTATATCTCTGATGCCAACAAAGATCAGTGGGAGCAGATAGAGAAAATAAATAAAGCGCTAGCTAGCTATCAAGATGTCCTAATAAGAGATGCTAAGATACTTGAAAACAGGCTAAAAGCAAGGGTTGAGGGTGGATTTATCGAAGACTATGCTATGGAATTTCGTTTGGTCTTTTATTTGCGAGAAGACGATCCAGATTATGATGAAAATGACGACAATTTCTTAGTCATCATCAATGAGCCTATCGTTCCTAGCGAAATGAGCAAGCAAAAGAGCCGCTGGACACAAAACTGTAATGAATATTTTGGTAGCTCTGTCTATTTTGATAGTAAGGCATATTTTTGCTATCTATTTGCAGCTTTTATAAACAACACGCATATCTGCAAGATCAAAGACATACTGCGCATAGGCTCTGTTGATATGACACTTTGCTGGGATGAATACTATGAAATTTAAAGAAAAAATAGCATAAGATAAAGATAAAAAATGGAGGTGAAAAATGACAAATCAAACAACGATAAAGTGCCCAAACTGTGGGTGTGAAATAGATATAAATGACGCCTTATATCATCAGTTAGAAGGTAAATATAAAGGTGAATACCTGGCCCAAAAGAAGCAGCTTGAAGCCGAACTTGAGGCTAAAAGGAAGGAGCAGGAGGCTTATTTTGAGAGTTTAAGAACAAAAGAACAGCAACTGCAAGATCAAAAAGAGAAATTTGAGGAAGAAATCAAAAAAGCTACGCAAATACAGCTAAAAATGGAAAGAGCAAGACTTCAAGAGGAGCTGCGAAAAGAGATACTTGACGAGCAAAATGAGTCGGTGGCACTCTTGCAAAAACAGCTTGAAGAGAAGTCAAATCAAGTAAAAGAGCTAAATATTACAAAGGCTCAAATTTTGCAGCTTCAAAGGGAAAAAGAGGAGATGGAGTCTGCCATAACCGCAAAGGCTGAGCTAGCATTAAATGAAAAGCTAAAAGAAGAAAAAGAGAAGATACAAAAGGCTGCAGATGAGCAAAATGAGCTTAAGTTTAGACAAAAAGAGGAACAGCTAAAACAGCTTCAAGAGCAACTTCAAATAGCCCAAAGAAAGGCCGAGCAAGGCAGCATGCAGCTTCAAGGCGAGGTACAGGAGCTCGCGATAGAAGAGTGGCTGAGGGAGAAATTTCCATTTGATACTATTGATGAGATCAAAAAAGGTGCGAGAGGCGCTGACTGCGTACAGATCGTGCATACAAGGGAGTCTCAAAATTGTGGAACGATATATTATGAAAGCAAGAGAACAAAAGAATTCCAAAGATCTTGGATAGAGAAATTTAAGGCTGACATGAGAGAAAAGGGCGCTGATATCGGTGTCATAGTTACTGATGCTATGCCAAGTGATATGCAAAGGATGGGGCTATATGAAGGTGTTTGGATCTGCACGTTTGAGGAATTTAAAGGCTTAAGCGCTGTTTTAAGAGAACAACTCATAAGGATACACCACGTCTTGATCGCGCAAGAGAACAAAAGCGACAAGATGAGCTTGCTCTATCACTTTTTAACCAGCAATGAATTTAAAATGCAAATAGAAGCGATAGTAGAGGCATTTTCAACCATGCAAAGCGACCTAGATAGTGAAAAGCGCGCAATGCAAAAGATATGGAAGCAAAGAGAAAAGCAGATAGAAAAAGTGTTAAATAACACCATAAATATGTACAGCTCTATAAAAGGTATCGCTGGAAATGCAGTGGCAAATATAAAAGCTCTGGAGCTGCCATATAATGGTGATACGCATGAGTAAATAAAGAGCGTTTCAAAACGCTCTTTATAAATTAACCTTTCACAACAAATTTCCCAAATTTTTATAATTATGGACATAAAAATGTCTTTTATGCCAAGTAAAATAGCTTCAAACAAAAGCAAAAGGAGCTTGTCGTGGAAAAAGAGATTTTTTACGTAGATAGCGAGATATATGAGCTTACAACACTTTGGATACTTCGTGCTATTTTTAATCTCGGAGGAGAAAGAGAGTTGCTAAGAAGCAGATATGATGATGTTTTAGAGTTTTTGGGTATCGAATCAAAAGAGCCCAAAGAAGAAGATATCCAAGGTCTTAAAAACAGACTTGAAATTCTTGAAAAAAGTCAAATTTCATGCAAGCTAAAAGATCTTGAACACAACCTAAATTTACTTCAAGCAAATTTAGGTCTAAATAGTGCCGAGAGAGATATTTTGAGATTTGTTGCGATCATGTACAACTATGAAGTGATATCTAATGCTTGCAGTTTACTAGGAGATCTAAACAACATACAAGCCACAAAAGCCATCTCAAAGATACTAAATTTAAACTTTGGCGATGTTCAAAAGGCCTTTAGAAAAGATGGAGTCTTTGCCAAGACTTCGATAATAAGACTAGACACTAATACGCATAATCTAAAATATAAAATCGATGTCATAAACAATAACTTTATGGGTGATTTGTTTGTTAAATGTGAAAGCATGGACGAGATATTTGAAAGTGCGGTAAAGCCATGTAGCAAGACAAATTTAAATACAAAAAACTACCCACACATAAAAGAAGATGTGAAAATCTTACTTTCGTTTTTAAAAAGTGCCGTTAGCAAAAAACAAAAAGGAGTAAATGTGCTCCTATATGGCTCAGCAGGAACTGGCAAAACTGAGCTTAGCAAAGTGATAGCTAGTGAGCTAAATTTGAAGCTTTATGAAGTAGCTTATGATGACGGAGATGGATATGCAAATGAGTATCAAAGATTAAGATCGTATTGTCTTGCACAAAGTGTATTGTCTGCTGGATCAAATTTATTGATGTATGACGAAGCAGAAGATATATTCAACACAAGAAACGACGAAAAAAGACAGTACGGCAAAGCCTTTATAAACAGATCTCTCGAGACTAACGAGCTGCCTACTATCTGGATAACAAATAATATTTATGATATGGATGACGCCGTGGTTAGAAGGTTTAACCTAGCAATAGAGATAGGCATACCAACTGAAAATGTGCGAGCAAAGATCATAAAACAATATAGCGAAAATTTGATAGATGATAAACTCATAAAAAAGCTAGCTAAAAATCAGTTTATAGCTCCAGCACTCATCAGTAACGCAAGCGCTGTCGTCTCAAATTTAAACACAAAAGACAAAAACAAAGCTTTTGAGCGAGTGATAAACAACACTCTAAAAGCACAAGGCTATGGTGAGATAAAAAAAGATGCGAAAAAAGAAAAAGTAAAAACAAAAGATGATCTGCCAAGTAGCTACGATCCAAATTTTGTAAACACGGACTGCGATCTAAATGAGCTAATGCAGGGGATAAAAGCAAGCAAAAATGCTAGAATTTGTCTTTATGGTGTGCCAGGAACTGGCAAAAGCGCCTATGCTAAATTTATCGCCAAAAGCCTAAGAAGGCCTATAATCATCAAAAAAGGTAGCGATCTTTTGTCTATGTGGGTCGGAGGAAACGAACAAAACATAGCGGAGGCTTTTAAAGAAGCCAAAGATAAAAAAGCAGTGCTAGTTTTTGACGAAGTAGATAGCTTTTTGCAAGATAGAAGTAGTGTGTCTCATAACTGGGAGATAACCCTAGTAAATGAGATGCTTGTACAAATGGAGAGCTTTGATGGCATCTTTATCGCCACAACGAATTTGATCGACAACCTAGATAAAGCCTGTCTTAGAAGATTTGATCTAAAACTCGAGTTTGGCTACTTGCTGCCGGAGCAAGCGCGAAATTTGTTTAAAAAAGAGTGTGCCTTACTAAAAGTCAAATTTGACGAAAATACAGCCAAAAAAGTTTCAAATTTAGGCTTGCTAGCGCCAGGAGACTTTGCCAGTGTGAGAAGACAAGCTAAATTTAGACCTATAAAAAATAGCGACGACTTTTATCAAAGGTTAGAGCTTGAAGTCGCTCTAAAAAAAGAATCAAAAAGCGTGAAGATAGGGTTTTAGGGATAATCCCTAACGAGGTATTTTTGTCTGACTTGTCAGACAAAAAGTATCCTCGCCCATATGAAATACAAGATGGCTTTTTGATAGATAATATCATATGTAAGCTAATAGTGAGCTGGTTATGAATTTTGCTTTTTATTCTCTATTGATCCATTTAAGACAAGCTAAAGAATATATGGTGAAATCTTAAAAACTATTGCACAAAATTTACATCCAGCCTATATCCAGCAGCATTTGCATAGGCATTTAAAGTAGAGATTGTTGGGGAAATTTTAGAGTTTAGGCTCTCTAGTCTTGAGATGTTGCTTTTACTAGTATTCATTCTGTTAGCTATCTCTTCTTGAGTCAGATTTGCCGCTTTTCTGATCTTAATAAGCTTTAACTTTAAATCAAATTCAACTTCAAGTTTATCGTATTCTTTTTTTACCTCGCTTCTTTTTAGAGCTTTTTCTTTAAAGTCCTCAAAAGTTGGTCTCATCTTATCTCCTTTGCTCTTTGTATGATGATCTTCATATCTTTTTTAGGGATAGCGTCTGATTTTTTAATGAGCGTATGCAAAATCACTATTTCTCTATTTATGACATTTACAAAGACACTTCTTGCGATACCTTCTTTGCCTTTTGCCCTAAACTCAAATAGTCCATCGCCAAGAGGTGCGCTATGAGGTCTGCCTAAATTTGGTCCAATCTCCCTAGCCATTTCAAGTATGCGAAGTAAATTAGCCAAAATAGTATCTGGTAAAGACAGTGTCTCGTCTTCAACACTCTTATCATAAAATGTGATTTTCCATAATTGCTCTTTCATGCCAGCTATATTATCATATTTGATAACTTATTGTCAAATATGATAACTTTTTAAGAACGCTCACTCTTCCACTCCTTGATAAAATTTACCTCTTCAACTAGATCCTTTAGAATTTTTTAGAGTTATTGACTCATCGTAAGTGCTTACAGCGTTCTTTGTTAGGTTTAATATCACAATTACTAGCTAGAATAATTTTTATTTTAAAAAACTAATACCGATTTTTCTTCGTTAAACCAGTTTTTCAAATATTATGAAATTTTAGACACTATCCGATTTTTGTTTTTCTCATTCTGCAAAGATATACCTCTATCCTTTAGGCAACTCTTGTTCTATTTGGTTTATCTTACTCATACATAAATCCCTAATACAAAAATCCAAACAGCCAAAGTGAAATTTTGTTTCTCACCCCAACTTCAATATCATCTGCTGCTATATATGAATTTGGCATATCTTTTATCTGCTCAAAGCCTTTTTTGGCTCCACCTATTTCAAAGGTAAAATTATTACCAACCATAAAGTCACCATTTTTGCCTGAGTAAATTTCGGTGATATTTCCAAGCTGATTGACAAAGAATGTCTCTCTAACATTTCCTATATCTGGGCTATTTATATACATTAAATTTGTATTTTCAAGGTAAATTTTGTCTGCCTTATCCATATTTTTTATAGCTAGCTCACTTTTCATTAAAAGCCTTATAAGTCCAGCGCTATCAAGCATAGCAAGATACTCTTTTAGCGTCCTATCATCCCTTATATCAACAAGCGATTTTAGGCTTGAGTAGTTTGGCTGATATGGGACGTTTGTGCTTATGGCATGAGTTAAGATCTTTAGCTTTCTTGCAGTGTTGCCGTTTAAATTTGGATATATACTTAAAAGATCGCTATCTATCGTAGCTTCTATGCTTTGTCTTAGGGTCTGATAAAAGGCGGTATCATTTGGCATATCATTATAGTATGGGTAGTAACCCACCTTTAGATACTCTCTAAAAAGCTTAATAACTGCTAGCTCTTTTTGTTTTAAAGTATTAATGATATCAACAGCTATCTCCTGATGGTTTGTAAGTAAATTTGCAAGCTCAATAGCTTCTAAATTTATACCATACCTTAGCCCTAGATACTCCCTAAAACTCATTCCAATCATCTTATATACTATCGCTCTTCTGCTTAGATCATGAGAGCTTTT
>NZ_CALKTQ010000159.1 GCF_937997465.1 uncultured Campylobacter sp.
CCGTCACAGAGATATTTACGAAGCGGTCGCACATGGGGCTAATGCAGACGATCCCGCCGTGCGCGAGCTGATGTTTGAAAACTACGACGCCTTTAAAGACGAGGATGAAATTTTAAAAAATATAGTTATTTTAAAAGTGAGATTTTACGAGAATTTGCACAAAGAATATTCGGCAAAACAAATTCCTTTAGAGGAAAAAAAACAAATACTATCAAAAATAAAAAAAATTATTGAGGAACTTAAAAAATGAAAGCATTAGTTTTATTTAGCGGCGGGCTTGACAGTATGATCTCTATCAAGCTTCTAACCGGCCAAGGCATCGACGTTACGGCGGTGCACATCGATATCGGCTTTAGCGGCGACGAGAAAAAGGCAGAAATTTTACGTCGCCGCGCGAACGAAGCTGGAGCCGAGCTTAAAATAATCGATATCAGAAACGAATACCTGCGCGATGTGCTTTTTACGCCAAAGCACGGCTACGGCAAGCACTTTAACCCATGCATCGACTGCCACGGATATATGTTTAAAACTGCGCTTGCGATGATGCGCTCTGAGGGTGCAGACTTTATCGCGACGGGCGAGGTGATCGGCCAGCGTCCGATGAGTCAGAGGCGCGACGCGATGGCGCAGGTCAAAAACGCCGCGGGCGACGAGGAGGATCTCATCCTGCGTCCGATGTCTGCGCAGCTGATGAAGCCCACAAAACCGGAGCGCGAGGGCTGGGTCGATCGCAGCAAACTGCTCGCCATCAGCGGACGCGACCGCAAAAGGCAGCTCGCGCTTGCCAAGGAGTTTGGCTTTAGCGAGTACGAGACGCCTGGCGGCGGGTGCTTGCTCACGATCGAGAGCTTTGCGAATAAAATCAGAGATTTCATCAAATTTGACCCTGAAATGACTAGCGCGGACATGCAGCTACTGCGCGTCGGACGGCATCTGCGCCTACCAAACGGCACCAAAATGATCATCGGCCGCGACGAAAACGACAACGCCAAACTGCTAGCTCTAAATAATCCAAAATTTACTCAGATCAAATTTGACAGCGATATCGTGGGCGCGGTGAGCTTCGTGGATGCTAAATTTAACGAAGCCGACCTCGAGTTTGCCGTGCGGCTGGCGCTTGCCTACACTAGAGCGGATAAAGATACGGCAGTGCTCGCTAGAGTCGGCGAACGCGGAATTTGCGTGAAGCCTTTTGAGAGCAAAGAGCCTGCGCAGGAGTTTTTCGTTAGTTAAATTTAAGAGCTTTAATTTTGCCTGATTTTCGGAAAAGGGCAAATTTAAGCGGCTCGAAGCGCTTAAATTTTTGTCGTCTTTCATTAAATTTACCGCAAATTTTAGAGTCCGCGCATGGATAAATTTCAAATTTACAATACAAACACTTTGTTTTAACTAGGCAAAATTAATTTATCTTGCGATATACCAAAATCAAAATGATACTGGCTTTTATTTTATTTTGATATATTTTAAGTATAATTCTCATTTTAATATAATAATGAGAGTTTTGCGATGGATTATCAAGGATTATTTTTATTGGCGCAGTTTTTAAACGAGAGAAAAAAGGCGAGCCGTAAGGAAATAGCGGAGTTTTTATCGAGCAAAACGGGTGCGAGTCTGAGCAAAACCGACGCGCTTTTAGGCGTCATAGCAAGTAGCCCTAAAATTCAAGCTTTGTTGCAAGAAAAAAGGATCGTTTTAAAGACTTCGCGCGGGATTTATGAGATAAGCAAAGCCGGCGAAAAACTCCTAAAAAGCAAAAATGCTCGGCAAAATTTTGAAGCTTGGATCGGCGACGTTTACGGCAAAACTGCGACGCAAAATTTACCAGCGCCCAAAACTAAAAAATACCTAAAAACCATCACCGCTCTCGTCGTGCATGAGATAAAAGACAAAATGATCGGCGAAGCTATCAAAAAGCCGATAGAGGCGATAAAAACACTCGCGCTAAAACTCATGAAAAAGCATAAATACTTAGGAAAATTCTATGCTTTTAGACACGTTTTTTTGGCGCTTTTGGCTGCCAAGATCGCGTTTGACGTCGTCAAATTCTTTAAAAATCGCAAGCTAGAAAAACTGCTTGCAGGCAATCAACCGATAGGCTGTTAGCCAAATTAACAGAAAATCATAAATTATTTATTGCAACTTTGTATTTTGTCGCCCGTCTATAATCAATCGCACAGCATACTAAGCCACAAAAATTGATTACATCAAAACTCCAACGGAGTAAAATTTAACCTCAGCTTGACGTGCGACCTGCTTTTACGATCCTTGTTTCAAACTCCAACGGAGTAAATTTTAACTAACTGGCAATGTGCTAGATGAGTTTAGAGCTTACACGTTTCAAACTCCAACGGAGTAAATTTTAACATCAAGAGCAGACACAAATAAGTCAAAACGAAAGGAGTTTCAAACTCCAACGGAGTAAATTTTAACGTGAGGCACAAACTGTGAATAATGCTACGCAGGCGTTTCAAACTCCAACGGAGTAAATTTTAACAGCACCAAAATATACATTTTTAGGGCTATAAAAACTCAAAGTCTATATTTTTACGCCTTAAATTTGCATAAAAAGCAAAATAATATCGATACAAAATGCCCTAAATTTCATCATTTCTAGAATCTTAGAAAAAGCTTTATCGACATGATTTGGATTTAAAAAGGCACTTAGAAATCAAATATCCCGCCGCAACAAAAGTAAGCTAGCATCCCCCAACCCGACACCATACCCAAAGACGCATAAGTCAAATTTGACCGCAAATGAATAGCGATTTTTGTGCCGCATTTTAATGAAGTCAAGGCCCCAAAATCAAATCATCAAAATGCAACCGCGACCTTTTGCTGTCCCTGCCGACAAATATCAAATTTACCCCCACCTAAATCCCTCGTAAGGCGCATCCTCGCAGATACATTTTTTGATCTGATTAGCCTCGCGGCGGATCACCTGCCGCCACGTGAGATCGCGCCCGCCAAGCGAGATCGTTTCGCCAAGCCTTGCGATCATTTTTAGCTCGATCTTTTGCACGGCGTCGTTGCTAAATTTTATCCGCCCGGCGTCCGTTTGGAAGTCCTTTGCGGTGATCTCTTTTTTATTTAGCATATTAAAAATCAGCGTATCGCCCAAAATCGGCTTAAAAATCTCCGCAAGATCTAGGTGCAGGCTCAGCGCACGGTAGTTTGGCTCGTGCAAAAAGCCGATGCGCGGATCAAGCTCGGTCTTGTAAATTTCGCTAAGGCAGACGTTATAAATGCGCGTATTTACGTAGCCTATGAAGCTGTTGATTTTATCGGCGGGCGGGCGCTTGGAGCGGACGGTAAATTTAAAACTTTTTTGATCCGCGATTATTTCGTTCCATTTTTCGTAGTATAACTTTTGAAACGCCCCTTCCACCGCCATTATCGCAGGCACGTCCGCGGCAGCGTTTAGCGCCTCTATATGGGGCGAGACGTCAAATTTCACGCCGTGTCTTTTGCAGTTTGCAGCGTCGTTTAGGATGTGTGCACGAGTGATCTCGCGGGCGATGTAGGCGCGCTTGAGCGGGTCGTCAAAAGCGCGGACCTGATTTAGCAGCACAAAGCCGCTTTTATTGACCGAGTTTGAGGTGTTTGGATAAAAGTTGCCGCGGAAGCTCTGATATGGGCTAAAAACGTGCAAAAGGACGTTATTATCAGCCAAAAACGCCATAGTGTAGGTATCGATCTGCACTTTTGCCAGCACGTAAATTTCATCGATCGCGTTTATCGGCAAAATTTTACTGGCGACGACCGCGCCCGCATCGTCAAATTTGTCAAAATAGATATTGTTATCTTGCCTGCGAAGCCTGCCTGCGCTCAAAATAAAATGCGTTCTGTCGCTTTTTTGCATCTTTTTTCCTTAAATTTAGCCGGGATTTCAAGTGCCGCCAAACTCGGCAAATTTACGCGAGTAAATTTAACTAAACAGCGCGCCGCTTTTATCTTGTCCGATTACGATACGCTTAGAGTATTTCAGCGAATTAAACGTATAAATCACGATAGAATCAAGCTGCGTAATGCACTCTTTTTGCAAAATCGCGGTTAGCTTTTTAAAATCGCTCTCGCGAATTTCTCCTTCAAAAACAGAAAACTGCACGCGCGGCAAAAACTTCTCGACCGCCTTTCTGATGCAGTTTGCGTTGTTTTTCTCTTTTTGCTCGGCGCCGGCGATGTCGTAAAATAAAATCACGTACATTTTTCTAGCATTTCTCTAAATTTCAACTTGCACAATATCCGTTATAAGCGCAGTTTGCACAAAATTTGCCCTGCGTAAATTTCGGCGGCCTCTCTAGGTTTGCAAGTGCCGTTATCTCGCTTAAAATTTGCTCGATTAGAGCGAAATTTTCGCTGCTGTCATCCACTAAAATCACCTTTTTGCCGCTGATTAGTTTGCCTTTTACCTCTTTTAAATTTAAGCCCGTTTTCAAAAGATAGATGTAAAAAAGTAGCTGCATCTTGCCCGCAAGCTCGTTTTTTAGGCTCTTTTTATATTCGGTGATGAGATAATGTCCGCGCTGCTTGGAAAGTTTGTCGAATTTCAAATTTGAAAATGCAAAGTCCTGCAAATCGCTCTCTTTGATATCTGCTAGCGCCTTGCCCATCAGCACGTTTTCATCCTCTTGATCTGCGTGGATATGGTGCGCGTAAAGCCACGCCTCGCGCTTGCAGGTGACGTAATAATTTACAAGCGTGCCGGTGATTTGGTCTTTGTGAAACATTAGTCGAATACCTCGTCCAGGGTGTCTAAATTCGTATCTTTTTTAAGCCCGTAATCCGTGCTATAAAAATAGGACGAGCCAAATGGCAGATAAAACATATCTTTTAGTCCGCGTATTTGCTTTAAATTGGGCGTCAATTTCTCTTTATCTTTAAACGTTACGTTGATACTAAATTTTGATAACTTTCTGATGTGATTTTTTAAAATATCTCGTATCGTAAATTCGCCATTTGAGCTATTTTTAATTTCTAAAATTTTAGCTTCAAAATCCTTAATAAAATTTTCTTTGGCTTCGATTATTAGCGTTTGTTTGTGATTGTCCTTCATAACTTCTTCGATTTTTTGATTTATATTTTCGAATTCTAGCTTTTTTATCTCGCTTTCTATGCGCAAATTTTCCAGTTGATCGCTGATTTTCTGAAAATACAAATTTGAAATTTCTAAAATTTCGCTCTCTCTCACCTCTCTTTGTTTGAAAATTTCTAAAATCGCTTTGCTTACTTTCTGCAAATCGCCGTAAATCAAATTTGTAAATTTACTTATTTCGGGAAAGACGTATAGCTCGCCGCGAATTTCTCCAAAATGCCTATTTACGCGGCCTGCGGTTTGTATGACAGAGCTAATGGGCGAGACTTCGCGAAAACCCGCGTCAAAATCAAGATCCACTCCCGCCTCGATAGACTGCGTGGAGATAAGTAAAATTTTACTCGTAAGTGGATCGTCTTTATTTGTATTTATTGCGCGTTTTACCGCCTCGATAGTAGCGTGTTTGTGATCATCATACATATATCCGTTTAGGCAAAAACAATTAAATTTTTCTCTTAGTTTTACGAACAGCTCCTGCGCTTTTTTAATCGTATTTACGACGACGAGGGTATTTTTATCGCTTGCGGTCTCGCAAATCTTTTCTAAAAGATCCTCTTCGCCGCTTATATCAAGCCATTTTATGACATATCTATCCTGCTTTGAAAAGTACTCTAAATTTGAAATTTCTTTAAAATTTTCGCTTTTAATAACCGGCATCGTCGCCGACATAAATATAAAAATAGTGCCGAGCCGCTGCGAGATGATCTCGCAAAGCAGGATAAAATCTTTTCTAAAATTATATGGGATCGCTTGGGCCTCGTCGATGATAACGACGCTATTTTTGAGCTGGTTAAATTTGACGTTGTCTTTGTTTTTATTGCCAAATAGCGCAAATATCAGCTGATAAAGCGTAGTTACGTTTATCTCGCCGCTAAAAGATTCCATCAAAAATTTGATCTTAGAATACCTATCCTCCTCGGTTAGATTTTCTTCATCTATCGTCGTTTTGTGATGAGCCTTGCTAACCGAAATATCGCTATTTTTATAAATTTTTGCGATAATATCGTAGGTCTGATCAATTATCGAAGTGAAAGGAAGCGCATAAATTATGCGAGATTTATTAAATTTCAAGGCAAAATTTAGAGCAGTCAAGGTCTTGCCGTAGCCCGTAGGCGCAGTCAAAGTAAAAAGTTTGTAATCTTCGTCAAAGTTGTTTAAAACAAAATTTCTAAACTCATCTCGCTTTTTATTTGGCGGCAAAGTTTTGATATTCCCCTCTAAAGCATCTATCGGTATATTTTTAGTTTCCTGTTTTGGCATGCTAAAGATAGCCTCAAATTTATCGCTATAAACCAAATTTGAGTATAGACTTTTGAAATTTATAAAATCACTATAAGTAAATTTGTATCTGTATTGCAATAAAATTAAGTATTGGCGAAGCTTTTCCGCTCTATCTAAAAACTCATCCTTTTTTGTAGATAATCCCGAATAAACCTGGGTATTTTTAGCGGCGTTAACTACTTCTTCCCAATATTCTAGCTCTTTTAAATTTTTAAAAAATTTATTAGCATCTCGAGCTAATGTCATTAAATTTACGGTATCGCCGTGGTGCGAAACGATGGCAAGAAAGCCAAACAGAGTCGGTATTTCATCAAATTTGGAGTTTAGCAAGAAAAAATATGCCGACAGAAGTGAGTGGTTTTTATCCAGCTTGTCGTTTGAGGTATCTCTGATGTAAATTTGAAAATTATTTTTTAGTTTTGCGATGTCGTGATAGAGTTTGACCTGCTTATCTAGCTCTTCGTCGCCAGCAGAGATCATATTTTTTATATGATTTTCCAAAAGTTTATTTGGATGAGACCAAAACTCGTCAAATAAAATAGACTCTTTCATCGTTTATCTGGTATATATTTCCGTGATTTTTAGATTTTATAGCTTCTTTGCCGTTTATTTCCATTACAAAGTCTTTAAAATCTTTAAAAATTCGTCTATTTTCGCAGTCGCAAGGCATTTTAGCCGTAGTTAATTTCGCATTTTCATTAATACCATCAAAAACAAAATCTTCCATAAGCGTAAATGTATCTATAAAGATTTCATCTTGCGATATTTTTTCGCATATTTTTATATCGATCCAGCTAAAATCAGCTATACAAAAGTTTATCCCAAGATACGGCGTAAAGGCGGTTTTATGCTCTTTTAAATTTGAAATTATTTTATCCCGGTAGCCTTGCTCTAAATTTTCTAAATTTAAAAATACGATATAAGACGGCGAGCAGATGAGCTCCCTGTAAAACTGCTTTTTCTCCTTTGCGTTTTGGTAGCCTTCCTCTATGTGCATATTGCTTGAGAGGGCAAATTTTATGCCGTTAAAAACAAAACTCTTTTTTAAAATTTGCCTATCTATTTTTACGCTGTATTTGATACTGGATAGCTTAAAATACTCCTCCTCGCCTATAACGGCGCCTAAAAAGCCCATTATAGCAGTCTTTGGCGGCACCGGATAGGTTAAACTAGAATAAATCGTCGCCGGATGCGAAAAATGAGCGTAATCGCCGAACAATCTAAAGGCAATAATGCTCATTTTACGCCTCTATCTTTTTCCAGCTACTGTCAAAATTTTCTTTGTTTATCGCTTCAAAATCATAATCGCTCATATACTCTATTTTTTCTATATTTGCAGCATATCTTGCGAGTTTATTCTTTAAATTTGTAAAGTCGATAGCGTATTCGTTGATACTTCTTATCGCCCTATCTTCTTTTTCGCTTTTTAGGCTTATGCTATTGTTTAGGTCGCCCGCAAACGTATCGTCCTTATACGTGATGATTAGCATAAACCTCGGAGTCTGGCCGATTTTGGAGCGAGTCGTTAGGTTTTTAGTGCCGTGCCACAAAGCTTTTAAAATTTTAGCCTCATCGGCTTCGTTAAAGCCCGTTTTTGCCGCATTGTAGTTATCAATAATGCCGTAAGTAGCAAAAACAGCGTATTTTAAAAATTTTTCCTCTCTAAAAGTTGCTTGATCTTTTTGCTTTTTAGGATCGTTTGGATCGTAATCGCTGGCAAAAGCGCCGGTTCCTCTTACGTGCTCTATCTCAACCTTATTTAAAGATTTGCTTAATCTAAACTGCACCGGACCGGTAAACTGAACGCCCGCGGTTTTTATCTCTTTATCCTGCTTCATCTCGTCTTTATCTGAAATAGGCAAAACTCCGCCAAATGCGCGGATATCGATAAATTTAGACAAAATTTCTTTTTGCAGTTCGCTTTTACTTTGCTTTATGTTTATGCTTTGTCTAATCGCTGTTTTAGCGTCTAGTACGGCATCTTCTATCCTATACTCCTTTATAAAAATCGACGCCTCGTCTTTTTTCATAATCTCGTCTCTGATAGTTCTTTTTATGCGCACGTCCGTTACTTCGGCTATGCCGGTTTCATCATCATACCTAGGAGCGTTATCCTTTAGCATATCGCCGTTTGGGTTCCAATTCTCTCCATCCCACAAAAAAAGTATCTCTTTTTTCTGCATTTTATTCTCCTTTTATTTCGTTTTATCTTTTAGAAATTTGCGATAATCACTCCCGCCCATAGCAAAAGCAAGCGTAGTATGAGAGCTTTTTACTATCTTGCTTTCTTTAAAAAAGACTTGCGGTAAAATTTCAATCAAACACTCTTTTATATTTTCAACATTTGGATTTGGTTTGCCGGAAGCTGCCTTAAGCTTTCTAATCATCTCATCGCACTTAGTCCAAATTCGCTCCAAATTTTCCCTGCTTATCGAGCCGCAGTTATCAAGCCAGTTGCTAAACGATACGCCGCCGTTAACGCCGAGCTGCCAGTTTATCAGAGCTGCACTTAGCATGCCGAGCAAATAAGCGCTAATAAGCGTGTCGTTTTGATTTAAAAATTCGCTATTTTTGATTAGCTCTTTAATTAGTTCTTTTTTATCGGTTAAATTTTCCAAATCGCACTCCTTTTGAAACACTAGTTTTTTATTTAACACGTCGATCTCATTAAAAAAATTCTGATATTTTTTAATAACATCAATCGTTCTTTGCCTGTAAAAATCGTTAAAATATTTACTCCACTCTAATTTCTCCGCATAGTCCTTATTGACGCTACCATAACAAATCAGATCGCTATATCTTTCTATCATAATCTCTAAATCAAATTTATTTCGCGACAACAAAAAGCTCATCACGCTTAGCCTATCTTCAAACAAATTTTGAAGATATATCGTCTCATCGGTTCCGCTGTTTTTTTCATAGAAAGCTTTTATATTAAAATCACTCATAAAATTTGAAATTTTAGAGATAAAAGAGGGCAAAACGTCATCTATCGCAAGCTTTAAATCGATAGCAGCGTTACTTTGCGTATAAAATAAAATCGTATTCAAAACAGGCAATTTTTCCTGTTTTTTAGCAGCGATCTCAAGATAATCATTTATGCTAAATTTTATAACTTCTTCGGCCATCTCAATATTTTTCATATCGCTTTTTGAGGTCTCTTCTAGTATTTTTACAATCTCTTCTAGATTTACCGAGCTACCCAAAATCGTCGGTAAAATCGCCATTTTCATACCGTAGAAATTATGCGATAGCTTATCTTTTATCGCTTTAAAGCCGTTTTCTACCTTTTTTGCACTAATGGCGCTTAGCGGCAGGAGTTTTGATTTGACAAATTGCATATTAGCGGGCATCTCATTTACCGAACAAAATGCTAAATTTGCATCACCGCCGATACCCTTTTCATTCGTCAAAATATCGTATCCATAGGAGGATTTTTGCTCTTTTACGCCAATATGATTTTCAAAAATTTGCTTAAAATAAGCAGAAACCGGCCTACCTTTATACGAAAGCGAGAAAAAAGTAGCGACTTTTTTGACTTTTTCCTTTTTTAGCTCATCAAGGCCTTTGATCTCATCTATAATATCGGCAAAATATTCTTCATTTATACTGGGTAACATAGACAAAATAGCGTCTTTTTCTATATCGCTCGGCTCGAAAAATGAGAGCAAATTTGAAACCGATCTCAAAACGCCTTTTATAAATTTAGCTTCGTCTTTATTTACTTCTTTGGATAAAAATTGAGAATTTGGAAAAAGATTACCGGAATTTGCGCCTACGCCAAACCTACATATTATCAGATCGTCTTTATTTATGTTTAAATTCGGTTCTATTTGCTTAGTTTCTATGTCGCAGAGATATACCTTGATTGTATCGTATTTGTAGGCTTCGTTTTTGAGACGCTTTTCGTCTTTTTGATATATTTCGCCTATGTCGGCGAAAATTTTAACTATATCGCCCAAGAGATTCCCCTAAATTAAGTTGGCATAATTATACTGCAAGCAATCTTTGATGTCAAGTTATTATAATTTACATAGATTTTACTTGATTTTTTGAGTATGTTTTTATAAAATACTCTTTGAAAAGCAAGTATTACTTGTTCTCCTTATAGGCTTTTAAATTTATATTTTACTTAACTTGCTTTTCCTTTGCTATCTCCATAAACCCTGCTCCACAGTTCATGCATCCGCTTCCAATGCCCACATCAAGGATCAAATTTATAAGCTCAGGCTGCGCGCAAATTTTCCATTTCGCTTGCCAAGCCTGAACCGGCGAGCGGTTGTTGCCGTAGTAAAAATTAAACGGATTTTGCAAATTTTGCCAGAGCAAATTTAGCTCAAATTCGCCCTCGTATCTGCGCCCGGTAAGCGTTTCAAATCTTTGCAAGGCGTTTATTTTCATCATCTCAAGATGCCTGGAGTCTTGCGGCTGCAGGTAAATTTTATGCCCCAAAAGTCCGCCTACCGCGCATGCCACACAGCCTTGCAGCACCGCTTCGCTTTGTGCAGTTCTATGCTCACTCACCGCCACCGTCGTATCGCACAGACAAAGCTCGCCCAAGTTTAACCCGTCTTTTAGCACGGCAAGCGCGATTGTTTTTTCAAATTCCGGCTCATACGAGGTAAATCTGATCCGCAATTTTGAGCCATTTAAACGAAAGTCAAAGTTCGTTCGTTTAAAAATTTTGCCGCTCGGCTCGTGCCTATATCCTTCGTGCTCGGCGCTTGGCAGATAGCGGTAGATGTAGCCCTGGATGAGCTGGGGCAGCACCTTTGAAATTTTTAAATTTGCGCTTGGCAAACGTGAGGTTATCGTGAGCATTTTTATCCTTAAATTTGCTAATTTTTTAATGCAATTATAAAAAGTATTGCATTAAAAATCGGTTTTGCACAAAAATGCTGCGAAATTTCAAATTTTATCCGTCAAATTCGCTAAAATATCCGAAAAAATCACACAAGGAGAGCAAATGAAATACGATTTTGACGCGCCTGTAGAGCGAGGCGGGACGTATTCGTCGAAATGGAAAACAAGTGGCGACGAACTGCCGATGTGGGTGGCGGATATGGATTTTAAGGTCGCGCCCGAAATTTTAGAAGCGCTGCAAAAGCGCCTAGACAACGGGGTTTTTGGCTACTCGTACGTGCCGCAGGAGTGGAGCGAGGCCATCTGTTCGTGGTGGAGCAGGCGCCACGACGTCAAATTTGACCCGAGCTGGCTGATTTTTTGCACGGGCGTGATCCCGATCATTAGCTCCGCCGTGCGCAAATTTACGAGCGTAGGCGATAAAATCGTGATCCAAAGCCCCGTCTATCACGTCTTTTACCGCAGCATCGAAAACAACGGCAGAGTCGCGCTCGCAAACGAGCTAGCCTACGACGGGCGCGGCTACGATATAGATTTTACCGACCTAGAAGAAAAGCTCGCCGATCCGCTAACGACGATGTTTATCCTTTGCAACCCGCACAATCCCGTCGGTAAAATTTGGAGCGAGGAAAAGCTAGCCAAAATCGGCGAACTATGCGCTAAACACGGCGTTTTGGTGATCTCTGACGAGATACATTGCGACATCACGAGCCCTAGCAAAAACTACGTGCCGTTTATCCGCGCGAGCGAGACTTGCAAAAACATCTCGATCACCTGCGTTTCGCCGACTAAAGCCTTTAACATCGCGGGCCTGCAAAGCTCCACCGCTGTAGTGCCGAACCCAAAACTGCGCGCCAAAATGGCAAAGGCCATCAACGACGACGAGGTCGGCGAGGGCAATGCGTTTTCTTGTATCGCGGCGATCGCGGCGTTTGAGCAAGGCGAAGCATGGCTGGACGAGATGCGCGAATACGTAGAGCAAAACCGCAAAATCGTGAGCGAGTTTTTGCAAAACGAACTGCCGCAGATCAGGCTTGTTGAGCAGGACGCCACGTATCTGCTCTGGCTTGATTGCCGCGAAATTTGCGACGACGCGAGCGATTTTCATAAATTTTTACGCCAAAAAGCGGGACTTTGGCTAAACGACGGCAACGCGTACAGAGGTACCGAGAAATGCTTCCTACGCCTCAATATCGCAACCCAAAGATCGCGCGTACTGGAGGGGCTAAAACGCCTAAAATCAGGCGCTCTGGCCTACGCGAAAAGCAAGGAATAATATATTTACGAAAAATTGGGATAAAATTTAGACCTTTTTGGTATGATTTCGGCGTCCGACAAGAAAACCTCCTTTTTGTAACGGCGCCTCGGCTCCCCCTGCCGAGGCGTTTTTGTCTTATTCATTAAGCTTTTTTAGTTATAATCCTTCTCATAAATTTACTCCGCCTAGCTCAAATTTAAGCAAATTTAGCGTTTCAGGCGAAAGGACGAAAATGCTAACTCACATAGACGAAAATAACCGCCCCAAAATGGTCGACGTAAGCAACAAGGGCGTAACTACGCGCATAGCCGTAGCAAGCGGCATCATAAAAATGTCGCGCGAGGCATTTGACGCGATCAAAAACAACACGGGCAAAAAAGGCCCCGTCCTGCAAACCGCCGTCGTAGGCGCGATAATGGGCGCGAAAAAGACGAGCGAACTCATCCCGATGTGCCACCCGCTGCTAATCAGTGGCATAAACTGCGACATCGACGAGCTAACCGAAATCTGTGCCTACAAGCTAACCGTTAGCGTCAAGATAGACGGCAAAACAGGCGTCGAGATGGAGGCACTAACAGGCGTTAGCGTCGGTCTCCTAACGATCTACGATATGATAAAAGCGATAGATAAAACCATGCAGATAACTGATATCGCGCTAGAAAGCAAGAGCGGAGGCAAAAGTGGCGACTACGTGCGATCTAAATAAAGAACCTGAAATCTCATACCCAAATTTTTGGGAATACAAAATCATCGTGCTTGATAGTGAAAACGCCGAAGCTATCGCGCAGGGCGTCGTAGGCGAGAGGCAACACAAGATAACGCCGTCAAAATCGAGCAAAGAGAGCAAATACAAAAGCTACAATCTAAGCGTTTTGGTTAATTCTAACCAGGAGCGATTAGAGATATTTTCCGCGCTAAGACGCGTTTGCAAATACGTACTATAAGGACTTTCATGCAAAATTTAGTCTTCATCCAAACCATAAAAGAGAACAAAAACGACCCGCAAATTTCCGTTTTGATCAGGGAATTTGCGCTAAGCGAGTTTAGAAAAAGCGTCAAAGGCGCAAAAAACGGCGACGCAAACGCGGCTCTGGCTAAAGAATTTGAGCAAATTTGCGAGGCGCTAAAAGGCGAGGATCTGCTAAACCGTCAAAACATCGCCAACCTCATCCAAAGCGCAGGCGACGCGCTAAGCGAGGCAAAAGAGCAGTATATCCACCGCCTAATCTACGAAAAAGAGCAGATCGATCGGCAAATTTATGCGCAAAAAGACGAGATAAAAAACGACGTTCGCGCGCTACTTGAAAATATGGAAAATTTCATCAAAAGCAGCGACCTAGCGGATAAAGACGAAATTTTAACCGCGATAGACGAAAAAATGCTCTGCGAGCTACAAATGCTGGGAATCCTAAAAGAAACCACCGAGGCGGCGTTTCTAACCGCGATCGAAAAGGGCGACGACGTGAAAGATACGGTGGAGCAAATCGCCAAAAACGTCGTACTTAGCGCGATAAACGAGGGCGAAGCGAGCAAAGAGCGCATCCTGGAGATCGCAAGGACGGTCTGCGAGGCGGCGTGCGAGATAGCCGACGTCGATCAGGCCTTTGCCAAAGAACTAATCAGCGGCGCGATCGGGGGCGTAAAAGAAGCGCTTGGCAAAAGGACGGAGAAGTTTATCGAGGAGATCAAATTTGCCCCGGACGGCCAGAGGCTGCTGGGCGAGGCTAGAGAATTTGTTAGACTCGAGGAGAGATTTGTAGCGATGCTGCGCGATATGGCGCGCTCAGAGGAGCCGTCTGCTGCCGTGATAAACGAAATCCTAGACGAGTCCATAGATAGCTACTTCGCCAAATTTAAGCGCCTGCAAAACGACGTTTCGCGCCAGATCGAGCTTCAGCTAGAGGAGTTAAAATTTAACGAAAATATCGATAAATTCGCTAGCCTTGCCGGAGCTAAATTTGAGGAGCTAAAGCGCGAGGTCGGCCAGGCCGGCGATAAGCTTAAAGAAAATTTTAACGCCAAAGAACGCATCGAAGCGCTCAAAAAAGAGATCAGCGACTTTGAAAAACGAACCGAGGAGAAACTAACCGAGATAAGTGCTAGCGAGATCGGCGAGAACCTCAAAGCAAAATCAAAAGAACTAGGCGAAAAGCTCTACAAAGCCGCCGAAAATCTCATAAAAACCGCCAAAGAAAAGATTGGCAAAAAAGAGGACGAGAAAAAAGACGAGTGAGCCCAGCCTGGGCGCATTTAGTTAAAGTTGCGCCCGAATTTACTTATTTGTTTGGACGGTGATAAATTTGATGCGCCGAATTTACGCTCGAATTTGCCTCCGTCAAAATGCTACGCGACGCTAAATTTAATATCAAAGGAACAAAGATGAGTATCACCTTTTTTGTTAAAAATAAAAAGAAGTTTCTAGTCGGCCTTGCACCCGTGATGAGCGTGGAGGAGGCGCTGCGGCTGGTGCCGAATTTATCGCAGTTTAACGCCGACGAGGACGATGAGGAGTTTGACGCAGATAGCTTTTACGGTGCAAAGCTTGACGAGTTTGACTGCCTAGTTGCCGGCACGGACGGGCTTAGCGGGCGCGGCTTTGAGATCGGATACGAGGACGACGCCTATAACGTCCGCATCGGCACGCCCAGCACCCGTACGGACTGGCAAATCGCGCTAGAGTACCTAAAAAACCTAGCCCTAAAAATGGACAGCGATATAACGAGCGAGGACGGGGAGAAATTTAGCGCGCAAAATATCGAAAGCTTTAACTATGAGCACGACATACGCGCGGGACTAGAGGCGATAGAGCAAAATTTGCAAAAAGAGGCGCAAATCAGCACTATTTACGGCACGCGAAACGAAGTGTCGTTTGACAAAAAGATCATAGCTCGCATACTTGGCGCAAAGGATCCCGCGGGCGAATTTAGCAAATTCGTAACCGATATCCAAAATTTGGATGCGTATTTTGCAAATCAGATGTTTTTCCGCAGGAACGATAGCGGCGAGATCATCGGGCAGTACGTCCTGTCGCAAGGCGTCGTTACTGTGCTGCCGTATGAACCTAGCGTGGAGTATAAAAATTTACAAATGCTGGGCGATGAGAAAGTCGCGCACTGGTCGGTCGCGATATTTGGCGGAGAGGGCGACGATGAGGAAAAATACGAGATTCTAGCGACGCTGAAATATGAAAGTTTCATCCAAAATTTGCCGAAAGATAAATACGAATTTATCGATGCTAAAAATATCGTCGTAAGCGCGTTTAGCAAGGCAGAATTTGACGCGCTCATCGCGAAATGCGGCGAAGAGGGGCTAGCAGACTAGGCTGTTTAGCTAACGGCGGCGATTTGCCTGCCGTGCGGTAAATTTAGTGGCAGAGTTAAAATTATGGCCGAAATTTACCCACCTTTTTGCTC
The DNA here is from genome assembly GCF_937997465.1 of uncultured Campylobacter sp. Classification (GTDB taxonomy): domain Bacteria; phylum Campylobacterota; class Campylobacteria; order Campylobacterales; family Campylobacteraceae; genus Campylobacter_A. Next base: position 15,908 of record NZ_CALKTQ010000159.1, read on the forward strand.
TGAAACGAAGCCAAATTTGACGCAAGATAGATCAAATTTGGCGTCAAATTTAAAACTCCGCAAGGCTGTAAATTTAACCGCAAACCCAAAATATTGACTTGCGCCGTACCTTTGGATAAAATCGGGCGCAAAAATCAAAAGAGATCAAAAATGCGAAAAATTTTCCTGCCGCTTTTATGCGCCTTTCTGCTAGGCGGATGCACTACGTACGGCATCGGCCCCTCTAATATATTTTTAGAAAACAAAGAACTAGCTCAACTAAAAGGCCGCCATATCCTAGATATGGAAAAATACTCCGGCGGCTGGTCGCACATCGAGATAGGTATGCTTTCGAACAAATTTTATATGCAGCACGAACCGCGCGAAGTGCTATCGGTAAACAGATCGTGCAACTTCTGGGGATGTAGCGTAACGGGCGTCAACTACAGCACCTACGGCTTTGTTTACTTCACTACCGACAAAGACGGCTATATCACGGACTACACCGAGGACGGCGACGCGATAAGGAGCGTCAAGCATAAATTTAAAGACCTGCTAGTATTGGAGAACTAAGATGAAAAAGACGGTAATAACATTATGCGCGTTTGCGATCACTGCGGCGTTTGGGCTCTCTAACGAGGATTACGATAAATTTATAGCGCTAGACGATAGCGGAAAATACAAAGAAGCGTTGGCATTTATCAAGCCAAAGGCCGATGGCGGCGACGCTAGAGCCGTCACGCTCGTAGGCTACCTATACGAGGTGAGGATGTCCAATATCGGCGAAGGCGTAAAGTGGTACAAAAAAGCCATGGGGCTAAACAATTCGCTCGCTCACTCGAATATGGCGCGGATATACTACCGCATGACGGACTATAAGCTAGCTGCGCAGACCCTTGAAAAGGCAAGCAAACTAGGCGACACGGGCGCGGACGCAATGCTAGGAAATATGTATCTAAACGGAATACACTTTAAAAAAGACTATAAAAAAGCGCTCGTCTACATCCAAAAAGCCGTTGCCGATGACGATCCGCAGGCTCTAACCGATCTAGCTATATGCTATGAGAATAGCTACGGCGTCGCAAGGGATATGGATAAAGCCATGGAGTTTTACAGGCGCGGAGCGGCCCAAGGTAACGAATACGCCAAAAGGGCGCTAGAGAGGCTGCAGTAGCTAGTGCGCGACTGCCTGAGTTGTGACGATACCGACTTTATCCGTCTGGTAGCGGCGACTCGGGCTAGTCGGGAGAATAAATTTAGGCTCGCTTGAGCTCAAATTTTAGTTTTTAGTAAACCGGTCGATACTGGCGATCTGTTTACCGACTTTGCCTCTACCAAATCACTCAAATTTGGGTAAATTTAAAACCCAAGCCGAGTCAAATTTAATAAATAAAAAGCCCCGCGTCTTTTGCTTCGCCGACTTTGTCTGTTTTTACCCATGCCGCGATGTAGATGAAAAACGAAGCCACGAGCAAAAAGAAACCAAAGACTGCCAAAACACCGCTCGCCCACAGCAGCTCGCCTGCAAAAAACGTGCAAACGTAGGCACGAAAAAGTCCGTTTCTAGTTAGCCTTGCAAGCTCGAAAAAGACCTTGCCCCACACGAACGCGACATAGCCAAGTAGCAGTAGCGCGATAACGGTGACTAGCTTGGCGAGCGGATGAGCCGCGTCCGCCATATAGGACGCCAGCGTCGCCGTGACGTGAGCGACGAACATCACAATCATCGCCTTGCCGTAGTTTACATGCAGATCCTCGCTGTGAGCGAGCCCGGCGACTCCGCCTAGCGCCGCATAGGTTAGCAGCGCGGCCGATATGACGGCGAGATTATCCGCGATCTGTAGCGCCAGCCCCCCGTAGCTAGCGATAAAGTACGCGTAGATCTTGATCACGGCCGGTAAGATGCCCGATGCGATACCCAGCATCCTAGCCCGGTCAAACGCCGCACTCTCTTTTAGCGCAGCCTTCGTCTCCTCGCTTCTGGTATCCTTTACGGCGCGCTTTTCGCCCTCGTCTACGACTACAAGCACATCTCTCGCAAACGCCCCGTCAGGCCGAAACGCCGCTCGCTCGCCGCCGCTAGGCCGCCCCGAGCGTACGTCTTCGAAGCTAAATTTATAGTATTTGCCGTCATCGCCGATTATCGTCGTTTCGTTTATCGCTACGCCCTTCACCAACTCTCCTTTTTGCGTTTTTGCCGCCATGTTTTAGATTAGCCCGCTTGTTTGTATTTTTAGGGTGCGGGTTATGCCGCACGTCAAATTTGACGCCGCGCTCCCTAGTCCAGCCAAATTTTACGGTTTAGCCGCAGCTCCTCGACGATACGCAAAAAGCTGCCAATCTCGTCTTTGTAAAATCTATTCGCACCCTTGCCCACGAGCGGACGGCGTAGATCAGGCTCGAAGTTATCGCGCCCCGTACGGATCGCCATGCAGATCTTATCCCCGGTCAGCACGATGTTTATAGGGCGGTGAAATCTCGTTTTTAGCAGTTTTAAATTTTCCATCAGGCTAGGCGTGAGCGCGTATCTAGCCTCGATCTGATCGGTCGTATAGACGCGAAATAGCCGCTCAAACTCCGCGTCGTCCATCCTCGCGCGCTTGCCGCCGTAGTCCCTAAAATCATCCGTTCCGCTGCAAATTTGCGTGACGCCCTTTAGTCGTTTAGGAAAATCGGCAACGAACAAAATCCCCGCAAAAAGTATCCTGTGCGTCTCGTTTCCGTGCAGATCCTCTTTGATGCTTATCGCCTCTACGTCGCTAAATTTGACCCGCACGCCCTCTATCTGCCCGAAAATCAGGTCGTTACCCGAGTATTTATCGATGTCAAAATCGTAAATCATATAAAGATAATCGCTCTCTACGTAGTCGCCCGGATAATACGTCAGGCCGCAGTCCTCCACGATGCTCCTCACGACCTTTCGCTTAAATTTAAAGGTAAAACTATCGGTAAAAATACTCTCTAAAAAATAGTACATCGTAGCCCCGCAGACCACAAACGCACCCGCGCTAAGAGCGGCGTTTTGCGCAGCTAGATAAAGCAGCCAAGCCACCGCCGTAGCGACAAAAAAGCAGGTGAGCTTTAGCCTAAAAAGCGAACGTAAAACCTTTTGCCGCTCAAGCTCTAGCAAGGCCAGATCGTCCATTTTCACTCCTGTTTTCATTTAACGCCATTTTTGCAAATTTGGCTATTTTACGGGCAACGCTTCAAATTTTAGATCAAATTTGACGAGCCAACGAAGCCCCTGATTAAATTTTCAAGAGTGCTGTTAAGCGCTCAAATTTAACGTCAAATTTGACGAAACGAGCGCAAATTTAGCGATTAAAAAGCTCGTGCACGTCGTGCGGGTCGTCTTGACCTTTCGGCACCTCGAAAAATGCCGCCCTGTGAAACCTCGCCCAGCTAGCGACGAGATTTGAGGGAAACATCTCCACGGCGTTGTTGTAATCAGTCACGGCGGCGTTGTAGGCGCGGCGCGCGGCGGAGATCTGCTCCTCGATCTCGTTTAGCGTCTTTTGCAGGTGCATAACGTTTTCGTTGGCTTTGAGCTCGGGATAGTTCTCAACGACGACGTTGAGCTTTGAGATGAGGTTTGACAGCTCGCCGTTTAGCGCAAATCTCTGCTCGTCGCCCGCGGCCTTTTGGATACCGCTTCTAAGCGCGGAGATGTTTTCCAGCAGCTCGCGTTCGTGCGTGATGTACTGCTTGACGGTGGCGACGAGGTTTGGGATGAGGTCAAAGCGCCTTTTTAGCTGCGTATCGACGCCTGATCTGATGTTTGAGACTTGGTTGCGCTTGCCCACCAGCGAGTTGTAGACTGAGATGACGATGAGCGCGAGAACGGCGATAATGCCTAGGACGATGTACATTTTACTCCTTTGATTTAACTTTTGTTTTGATTATATCAAAAAGCTGCTGAAACCGGAAAATTATACTCGTTTTTGCCGCGCTAGATGCCAGGTCGCTCGGAGTTTGCGACCAAAACGCTAAATTTCGCTCGTCTTTGCAAAGCCGCTTTGCGAGCAAATCTCGGATACAAGGGCCAGTTGCCGTAAAATAAAGACTTGCGGCCGATTTTTTCGCTTAAATTTAGGCTTAAAAACGCAAAATACGCTTTTGGATAAACCGTTTGTGCACTTTGCGTTACGGGCGAGTTGAGTCTTATTTTTAAACAAAAACCAAAGTAGGTACGCGCAGGCAAAACGGCTCGGCGCAAGCCCTTGCCGGGCGGCGATCGGCAGGTAAAATCTAGCCTATAAATTTTCGCCTGCACGGGCGACATAGCCCTTTGCCGCGATAAATTCGTATCTTTTTGAGGGTGATTTTACGCGGCCCAACGGCTAAATCATCACTAAATTTGCGCCTTTTTAAGTCGCGAGAGTAAAATTAGCGTTT
>NZ_CALKTQ010000160.1 GCF_937997465.1 uncultured Campylobacter sp.
CTATCTGCATAAAGCCCCAGATGCTTCTAGCCTCGCTAAGCTCCTTTTTGCTAAGCTCATCTATCATCATCTCTTCATTTTTACCAAGCCTATTTTTAACTTCACCAAACGGATTAATAAGCATCGAATCGCCGTAAAAGCTCCACTGCTCGCCGCTTGCGGCCTTGTGGTTGCCGACGCGGTTTACGCGCAGGACGTAGACGTTGTTTGTAAAGGCGCGGGTTTTTAGTAGCTCTTCCCAGCGCGACTCGCTAAAAAACGTGCATGCGGTAGGAACTACGACAACATCGACTTTCTTGCGCGCCATATACGCCCACGCCGCGTCAAAATGCGCCTCAAAGCCAAACATCGCGCCGATTTTAAATTTCTCGTAGCTAAAAACTGGCAAATTTAGCTCGCCCTCATCTTTGTTCGTAAAAAATTTCGCCTCGTTCCAGTGCGGGTAGGGCATCAAGATCTGCTGCTCGTAAAAGCGCGAGGACGCAGGACTAAATCTCGCCGCGACCTTGACGAAGCCTTTGCCTTTGGGCAGTACGAGCGGGGCTAGGATTTCTAGGTTGTATTTTTGCGCCATCGCGGCAAGCGCGTGCTTTTTGCGCTCGCTTTGCTCCTTGATGAGGCTTTTTGGCATGAGCTCGAGCTCTTTAAAAAAGCTATTTAGCACGTACTCGCCGAGCACCACGAGCCTAGCGCCTTCGCCCGCGCAAATCCTAAAATAATAATCAAGCCTCGACTCGCTCATGGGCTGCGTCGGCAGCTGCAGGGCGCAAACGGCTGCGGTCGCGTTATTCATCGTCTGCGTCCTTCACCACTAGCTTTGCGTTTTGCAGGATTTTGTCTGCCTCCTCGAGCAGCTTTTTGCCCTCTTTGTGCAGCTTGACGCTTTGCTCCAAGCTTAAATTTTCATCGCCGAGCTGTTTTAAAATTTCATTTGCTTTGGCGAGTTTGCTTTCAAAATCCTCGCTTAAATTTTCACTCATCTAAAACCTTTTTTATGATTTTTTCAAATTTATCTACTTCGACCAAAAACGCGTCGTGGCCGTAGTCGCTGTCTATCTCGTGATAATCGCACGCCTTGCCGATATCCTGCAGCGTCTCGTGCATCTCGCGCATACAGCTTGGCGGAAACAGCATATCGCCGCTAAATGCGACCAGCGTAACCTTGGCGCAAATAGGCAAAAGAGCGTGCGCGAGGTCGTCGTAGTGGCGCGTGCAGTCAAAGATGTTCATCATCTTTACGATGTAAAGGTAGCTCAGCGGATCAAAGCGCTTTGGAAAGCCGTGGCCGTTGTACTCCATATAGCGATCGACCTGAAACCGCCCCGTAAGCTCGTAAAGGCCGTCGGTTTCGACGTAGTTGCGGCCAAATTTGGAGTCCATGGAGCTAGGCGAGAGAAAGCTGATATGCCCCGCCATACGTCCTAGCGCCATGCCTGTTAGCCCCTGCGCGGCGATGTCGTTTTCGTCGTATTGGCCGTCTTTGAAGCCTGGATCGCGCAGTATGCCCTCGATCGCGATTTTGTTAAACGCGATCGCCCAGGCCTTACTCTGATAGGTGCTGGCTAGGATAATGACGTTTTTGGCGAAATTTGGAAACTCGATCGCAAAACAAAGCGCCTGCATGCCGCCTAGGCTACCGCCCACGACCGCATGTGCGCGCTCTATGCCTAAGTGCTCAAAAAGCCTCATCTGCGCCTTTACGACGTCGCTGATAGTAAGCACCGGAAAGCGCAAACGATACTGCTTGCCCGTGCTTTTTTCGATACTTAAGGGATTTGTAGAGCCGAAATTTGATCCGAGGATATTTACGCAGATGACGAAAAATTTGCTCGTATCTATGCCTTTGCCTTCGCCCACTAGCGCGTCCCACCAGCCAAATTTCTGCTCGTTTTCGTATCTGCCTGCGGCGTGGTGGCTGCCCGTTAGGGCGTGACAGACGACTATGACGTTGCTTTTATCCTCGTTTAGCTCGCCGTATGTTTCGTAGGCGAGCTCAAATTCGGGTAAAATTCGGCCACTCTCTAGATAGAGCGGCTCATCAAATTTTACTTTGCCGGTTTTTAAATTTAGCACTAATTGACTTTGTAGTTAGGGGCTTCTTGCGTGATGACGACGTCGTGGACGTGGCTCTCTTTTAGTCCAGCGCTCGTGATCTCGACAAACTGGGCTTTTTCCTGAAGTGTTTTGATATCTTTTGAGCCCATATAGCCCATCGCGCTTCGTAGGCCGCCAATTAGCTGATGTACGACCTCTTTTATGCTGCCTGCAAACGGTACGCGACCCTCGATACCCTCAGGCACGAGCTTGTCTTGCGCGGTGCCTTCTTGGAAATATCTATCGCTGCTACCTTTCGTCATCGCGCCGATGCTGCCCATACCGCGGTAGACTTTGTACTGGCGTCCTTGGAATGTTATCACCTCGCCCGGAGTCTCCTCGCAACCAGCTAACAAGCTACCAGCCATCACGCAGCTAGCGCCTGCGGCTAGGGCTTTGGCTACGTCGCCTGAGTACTTTAGTCCGCCGTCTGCGATGACCGGGATACCGTATTTTGCAGCCTCGGCTGAGCAGCTATCGACGGCGAAAATTTGAGGTACGCCTACGCCCGCTACTACGCGAGTGGTGCAGATGGAGCCTGGTCCTATGCCTACCTTGATACCGTCTGCGCCGGCTTCTGCTAGGTCTTTGACGGCGGCTGGGTTTGCGATATTTCCGGCTACGACGTCTACTTTTAGCTCGGCTTTAACCTGCCTTAATGTATCTATTACGCCTTTTGAGTGGCCGTGGGCGGAGTCTATAACGATGACGTCAACGCCAGCTTCTGCTAGAGCTTTTGCTCTATCCATTTGGCCTACGCCGATGGCTGCTGCTACGCGGAGTCTGCCGTATGCGTCTTTGTTGGCGTTTGGATACTCTTTGCGTTTTTTTAGATCTTTTATGGTTATGAGGCCCTCTAGATGGCCGTCTTTATCGACGATAGGTAGTTTTTCTACGCGGTTTTGAGAGAAAATTTTCTCCGCGTCGTCTAGTGTGCAGCCCTTTGGAGCCGTGATTAGCGGAGCTTTGGTCATCCTATCTTTTACGAGGACGCTTCTGTCGTTTTCAAATCTCAAATCGCGGTTGGTTAGGATTCCTATTAGTTTATTTTCCTCGTCTACGACTGGAACGCCCGAGATATGCAGATCCGCCATCATATCAAGCGCTGAGCCCACGCTGGCGTTTGGCGAGATGGAGATAGGATCGATGATTACGCCGCTTTCGCTTTTTTTCACGCGGCGGACCTCTTTGACCTGGCTTTGTATGTCCATATTTTTATGTATGACGCCGATACCGCCCAGACGCGCCATCATGATCGCCGCGCGGTGCTCGGTGACGGTGTCCATCGCAGCCGATACGATCGGGATGTTTAGCTCCACGTTTCTGCTAAAGCGCGTTTTTATATCGACTTGTTTAGGCAAAATTTCGGAGTACTGCGGGACGAGCAAAACGTCGTCAAAGGTGAGAGCCTTCGTAACTATCTTCATGCGTTTATCCTTTTATAGAGTTTTCTAAACTAAGCGCGCCTTCTAGCAGCGTTTTTTCGTCCCACGCCTTTGCAATGAGCTGAGCAGAGACGTTTAGGCCGTCCGCGTCTTTAGCTACCGGAACTGAAATAGCAGGCAAACCGGCTAAATTTACGCTGATCGTATAGATGTCTGATAGATAGGAATCTAGCGGGTTTTTTAGCTCGCCAAATTTATACGCCGTGCTAGGGGCGACAGGCATCAAAATGAGGTCGCATTCGTTCAAAATTTGCTCATACTTGGCCTTAGTGTGGGCGCGAGCTTTTTGCGCTTTGATGTAGTATGCGTCGTAATAACCGCTGCTAAGCACGAAAGTACCGAGTAAAATTCGCTTTTTTACCTCTTCGCCGAACCCTTCCGAGCGCGAGTTGATGTATAGCTCTTTTAAATTTTTAGCTTCGGCTCTGCGTCCGTATCTCACTCCGTCGTAGCGGCTGAGGTTCGCGCTGGCTTCGGCGGTGGCGATGATGTAGTAGGTTGCGATGTCGCATTTTGAGTTTTCTAAATTTTTATAGATTATTTTGTGGCCTGCGGCTTTTAAAATTTCGACTGCTTTTAAAAGCGCCTTTTTGGTCTCTTCCGAGGCTTCGTTTATGTAGTTTTCGATGACGCAGATAGTGAGTTTTTTGTCCGCGTTTAGCTTATCTGCTACGCTCTCAAATTTGATATCCGCGCTCGTGCTGTCTTTGTCGTCGTGTCCTGCGATGATGTCGTATAGGATTGCGGCGTCCTCGACGTTTTGCGTTATCGGTCCGATCTGATCTAGCGAGCTAGAGTATGAGCCCAGACCGTATCTGCTGACGCGTCCGTAGGTCGGCTTTAGCCCTACGCAGCCGCAAAATGCCGCAGGCTGGCGTATCGAGCCGCCTGTATCGCTTCCTAGAGCAGCCACCGCTAGCCCTGCGCCGACCGCGGCAGCCGAGCCGCCCGAGCTACCGCCCGCCACTCTTTCGCGGTTTAGCGGATTTAGTGTTTTGCCGTAGTAGCTGTTTTCGGTCGTATTACCCATGGCGAATTCGTCCATATTCGTACGGCCAAACGGCGCTAGACCAGCCGCTAGCAGCTTTTCTATAACCGTCGCGTTATAAGGCGCGATGTAGCCTTGTAAAATTTTAGACGCGCTCGTTACGCTCCAGCCTTTTACCTGGATGTTGTCTTTTATGGCGATCGGTACGCCCGCACCCAGTTTGTCAAGCGGCAAATTTGCCAGCTGCTCGACATAGGCGCCAAGCTCCCTATCTGCAAAAATTTTCTTTTCCAGCTCGTTTCTAAGCTCGGCTATTTCGTCGGCGCTTAGCTTTAGAGCCTCTTTTAAAGTTATCATTTTTTATCCTTAAATTTTATTACCGCTACGATACCTGCGGCTGTGACCGCGAGGATGGCCGCGATGGTCGCCGCGACAAACCAAGCGGAGATAGGCTCAGACATTTTTTAGTACCTTTTCGCATCTCGGGCATGTTTCGCCGTCGTGCTTAGCGGTAAATTTCCAACATCTCGGGCACTTGTGACGCGTCGATAAAACGAGTTTAAATTTATCGTTACCGATGTCAAATTCGGCTAGACTGTCGCTACTGTCTAGGCTCTGGACGTCGCTAACCATATACCAGTCGCTTATCTCGTTTATATCTTCGCTCAGGATCAAATTTGAGCTGGTTTGTAGTACGAGCTCAAGGGTTGATTTTATCTTTTTATCTTTTTTGAGCACATCGATTAGCTCGAAAAATTTCTCGCGGCTAGCAACTAGTAGCTCGTCGTCTATGTTAAACTCAAGCTCTAGCGGCGCATACTCTAGATCAAAGGCGTCAGTAGCGCCATTTTTGATGATCTCTGGAGCGTAGTCCATCGCCTCGTCCACGGTGTACGTGAGCGTCGGAGCGATGAGCGGCAGGAGCGCTCTGGTGATTAGCGCCATCGCGCTTTGAGCCGAGCGGCGAGTGTCGCTGTCTTTGGCGTCGCAGTATAGGCGGTCTTTGCAGATATCAAGATATATGCCGCTTAAATCCGCGCTTAGGAAGTTCATCAGCAGGCTAAAGCCCTTTGAAAAGTCGTAGTTTCTAAACGCCGTTTCGGCCTCGTCAAATGATTTTTTCGCGCGGCTTAGTATCCAGCGGTCTAGGATGTTGAAATTTGACGTTTCGATATCTTCTAGATCGTTTACGTTGGCTAGCAGAAATCTTATCGTATTGCGTATTTTTCGGTACTGCTCGCTTACTTGTTTTAGGATATTTTCGCTGATTTTTAGGTCGCTGGAGTAGTCGCTAAGCGCAACCCAAAGGCGCAAAATTTCCACGCCGTAGGTTTTAGCGACGTCCGCCGGAGCTACGACGTTGCCTTTGCTCTTACTCATCTTTTGACCGTTTTCATCGACGGTAAATCCATGCGTGAGCACGCTTCTATACGGCGCTCGTCCTTGTGCGGCGCAGCTTAGCAGTAGCGAGCTTTGAAACCAGCCTCTGTGCTGATCGCTACCCTCTAGATACATATCGGACGGATAGCTGCCCGCATCGTAGTCGCCGCTTTTTAGTACCGCAGCCCACGTCGAGCCGCTATCAAACCAGACATCTAGGATGTCCATAACTTTTTCTAAATTTTGCGGCTCAAATTTGCAGTTTGCTGGCAAGAGATCCTTAATCTGGCTATCCCACCACGCGTCAGCGCCTTTTTGCTCAAATATCGCCGCGACATTATCTAAAATTTCATCGTCAAATATCGGCTCTTTAGTATCCTTATGCCTAAAAAACGCTATCGGCACGCCCCAGTCGCGTTGGCGCGAGATGCACCAGTCGGGACGATTTTCTATCATCGAGCCTATCCTTTTTACGCCGCTTGCAGGGTAAAATTTGACGTTTTCAAGTTCTTTTAGCGCGACTTCTCGTAGCGTTTTGCCGTCGATTTTTGGCTCGTCCATAGCGATAAACCACTGCTTCGTAGCGCGGTAGATGACCGGCTTGTGCGTTCTCCAGCAAAATGGATATGAGTGGACGAATTTGCTGACTTTTAGCAAATTTGAGCCTAAAAGCTCTAAAATTTTCTCGTTTGCTTTAAAGATATGCATGCCGATTAGTTCGTCCGCTACGCCGTCTGGAAATAACTTTTTCGCCTTTAGCGTCTCGTCGTACAGACCGCCTTCATCGACGGGCATGATGACTTCGATGCCGTATTTTAGGCTCACGTGATAGTCGTCCTCGCCGTGACCCGGAGCGGTGTGAACTAGACCCGTACCGCCGTCCATAGTGACGTGATCGCCTAAGATAAATAGCGATTTTCTGCCGTTTAGCGGATTAACTGCGTGCAGGTTTTCAAGCTCGGCGGAGGCGAATTCTTTTAAAATTTCGCCCTTGGTTAGACCTTCTTTTTCTAGTTCGCCAAGCATCTCTTTGGCAAATATCAAATTTTCAGCCGTCAAAACGTAAATTTCATTTGGATTTAGCGAGATGGCTTGGTTTGCCGGCAGCGTCCAAGGCGTGGTCGTCCAGATGACCGCGCTAGCGTCTTTTGCGCCTATTTTTGCGGCGGCTTCTTCGCCTAGCTTAAACGCGACGTAGATGCTGTAGTCCTCTTTGTCCTCGTACTCGACCTCTGCCTCGGCTAGAGCACTTCTAGCCGCCCAGCTCCAGTATACCGGCTTGCTTCGCTCGATCAAAAGTCCGCGTTTGGCGACTTTGCAAAGCGTTTTATAAATTTCGGCTTCAAATTTAAATTTCATCGTTAGATACGGATCGTCCCAGTCGCTGGCGACGCCTAGCTGTTTAAAGCTCTCCTTTTGCACGTCGATAAATTCTCTGGCGTGCTCGCGGCAAAGCTCGCGGATTTGCGTTTTGCTGAGGCTTTTTTTCTTGTCGCCCAGTTTTACCTCGACTTGCTGCTCGATCGGTAGTCCGTGGCAGTCCCAGCCCGGCGTAAATCTCACGTTTTCGCCGAAGAAATAGTGCGTTTTTAAGATAATGTCTTTTAGGGTTTTGTTTAGCGCGTGTCCGATGTGGATGTTGCCGTTGGCGTATGGAGGGCCGTCGTGCAGAGTGAAGCTTTTTGCGGCTTTTTGCCTTTTAGCTTTCATTTTTTCGTAGATTTTTCTATCGTCAAACCACGATTTTAAGCGTTTTGGTTCGTTTTCCGGCAGGTTGCCGCGCATGGGAAATTCGGTGTTTGGAAGCAATAATGTATCTTTGTAATCCATAGGTTCGCCTTGAAGTAAAAAATTGGTAGATTTTATCCAAACGGCGATTAAATGCTACTGAAAAAACGCTATTTTAAGCTAAATTTATGTAAGATGTTTTCGGCTTTTAAAAAGGAGAAAACATTGAAAAACGCACTACTGATCATCGGCGAAGATATCGGCGTAAACGCGCCTTTTTTGGATTATATTTTTTGCGCTTACAAGCGGCATTTCGGCGAGCTTGGCGAGTTTAGGTTCGTTAGTAAAAGCGACAAGGAGTTGCCGTTTATCATCGAGCATCTTTGCGCTCGCTCCGATAGTCTTTGCATCTACGCATCGAGTCAAAACTGCTCCGTCGCGGCTAAAATTTTAGCTACGTTAAGCGGCGATATTTTGGAGCTCAAATCCCCGCAAATGCTAGCTCCTAGCAGGGCCGAGAAATTTGGCGACGAGGGCTTTTTAATCAAATTAAATCAAACTTACGTAAATTTACTAAAGGCCGACGCGAATCAAAAACTACCTGCCATAGATATCAAAACGCAGCGAGATTTTGGGTATTTTCATCTGGTCGATATCGACGAGGAGAGCGCGAAAATCCTGCTCGAACCGCTGGCAAAAACTTACGAAGTACAAATTTATTCGTCTCAAATTTTATCAAATTTGGCGCTAATCAGAGTGGAAGCAAATAAATTCGGCCAAACGAGCGGCTTTATAAACGGCGCTAAAAATCTTTTCTCAGGCAAATTTTTTGAGGGCGAGGATGTTTTTCGTCACGTTGCAAGCACACTTATAGCAAGCGGGCTAAAGCTTACATTTGCCGAGTCTTGTACGGCCGGGCTTGCCGCGGCAAAATTTGGCGCTTTTGCGGGGGTTTCGGCGGCGTTTAACGGCTCGCTAGTGACCTATGCAAACGAGATGAAACGCGACTGGCTGGGCGTTAGCGATGAGATTTTACAAACCTACGGCGCGGTGAGCGAGCAGTGCGTGATGGCGATGCTAAAAGGCGCGCTAAAGGCGAGTGAATCGGACTTTTCTCTAGCTATCAGCGGTATCGCTGGGCCTGACGGCGGTAGCGAGGCAAAGCCTGTGGGGACGGTATTTGTGGGAGCGTGCGCTAAAGACGGCGAGTGCATGATCGAGAGGCTAAATTTAAACGGCGACCGCAACTACATAAGAGAGCAGAGCGCGCTGGCGGCGTATGTTTGCCTACTAAAGCTAAAGCCGAGACTGTTTTTGGCGTAAATTTGGGTTAAATTTGATGAAATTTATCAAATTTGCGCTCGCTAAAATTTAAAGTAGATGCGTTTTGTTCTATTAAATTTGTAAAAAAAGCAGCGACAAATTTAAAATTTACCGCCGTCTTGCATGCGAATGGAGCACAAATCAGCTCCGCCAAGCTTAAAATTTAGCGCAAATTTAAGCCTGACGGACGAAATTTATAAAGTAAAACCGCGGATTATTTTTGATACGGCACGGTTTCGTAGCCTTGATTTATGAGGCTGCCCATGCCGCCGTCAAGATTTATTATATTTAGCTCCGGCGAATCTATCATCATCGCTGCCGCAGCGCTTCTGCGTCCGCTTCTGCATATAAGCGCGACCGGTTTTTTTAGGTCGACATTGGCTTTAAGCTCGTTCAAAAATCCCTCTTTATCGGTTGCGTTAAAAGTGATAGTCTTTGCGCCCTTTATCACGCCCGTTTCCATCCATTCGGCAGGCGTCCTGATATCTACGATTTGCTCGTAGTTTTTGATCGCCTCTGAGCTAACTTGCACCGTAGAAATTTCCGCAAAAGCCATCGCCGCAGCCGCTCCTAAAAGTAAAATTTTTCTCATTTTCTCTCCTTAAATTTGACGGCGTGAATATTAGCACTCAATTTTAAATATTTTGTCATTCTAAAATCACTCCGGCATAAATTTTTATTTTTTAATAATTAATATTATTTTCATAGGATAGACGCTATAATTGCGAATCCATATCAATACAAAGGATAAAAATGAAAAAAAGTTTTTTCGCGCTTAGCTTGCTTTCAAGCTTTTTGTTTGCCGCAGAGGTAAATATCTACTCTGCGCGCCACTACGACGCCGACAGCGAGCTTTATAAGCTTTTCGAGCAAAAGACGAGTATCAAGGTAAACGCCACGCAGGCAAAAGCCGGCGAGCTAATCAAAAAGCTCGAAGTCGAGGGCGATAGCTCTGCGGCGGATATTTTCATCACCGCAGACGCGGGAAATTTCTACACCGCAAAGACTAAAGGCGTGCTACAATCCGTCAAATCAGAAACTCTAGAAAAAATCGTACCGGAGCAGTATAGAGACAACGACGGCCAGTGGTTTGCTATCTCAAAACTCGCTAGAGTCATCGTTTACGATAAAAGAGACTTTGATCCTAAAGGCATCAAGGACTACGAGGATTTGGCAAAACCGGAGCTAAAAGGCAAACTGCTAATCAGAAGCGCGACGGCTCCGTATAGCAAGTCGCTGCTAGCTGCTATCATCGAGGCCGACGGTAAAGATGCGGCGACTAAATGGGCGGAAGGCGCGCTAAAAAATCTAGCCCGCGATCCAAAAGGCGGCGATAGGGATCAGGCTAAGGCCATCTACGCAGGCGAGGGCGACGTAGCGGTTATGAACACCTACTACATAGGCCTCATGCTAACCTCTCCGAAAGCCGAAGACGTCGAGGCTGCGAAGAATCTTGGCATCATTTTCCCAAATCAGGACAACCGCGGCACGCACGTAAATATCAGCGGCATCGCGCTAACCAAAGCTGCTAAAAATAAAGAAAACGCCGTTAAATTTATGGAGTTTATGGTGAGCCCTGAGGCGCAAAAGATACTTGCGGGTATAAATTTCGAGTATCCGATCAACGCAGAGGTCGAGCCTAGCGACATCGTGAAGGGCTTTGGTAAATTTAAAGAAGACTCCACTCCGCTTTATAAGAGCGTGCAAAACACGAACGAGGCTATTAAAATTTACGACGTAGCCGGCTGGAAATAATGAAAGTAAAATTCGGGGCGATTTTTATCGCCCTTATCGTTTTGATCCCCATTTTTAGCATATTTTTCGAGATCGCTTTGGGCGACTACTCCTTGCTCGAGCACTTTTTTAAGTATCTTTTTATGAGGTATATTCAAGGTACTTTTGCGGTTGCGGCGGGCGTTTTGGCGCTTAGCCTCGTTATCGCCGTGGTTTCGGCGTGGCTGGTGGCAAACTACCACTTTGCGTTATCAAATTTCTTTGAATATGCCCTCATCCTTCCGTTTGCGATTCCTGCTTATATATTTAGCTTTTGCTACGTCGGGATTATGGATTACGGGGGATATTTTCATCAAATTTTCGGCTTCAGGCTCGAGTTTATGAATATCTACGGAGCGATTTTCGTGCTGTCGTTGTCGCTTTATCCATACATCTACATGTTTGCTAAAACCTCGTTTAAAACGCAGTCCGCAGCGATTTACGACGTTTGTAAAATTTACAAGCTCCCCGGCCTTGCCGTGTTTTTTAGGGTTGCGATATTTCTGTCGCGTCCGGCGATCGTGGGCGGAGCGATGCTGGTGCTCATGGAGATGCTTAGCGACTACGGCACGGCGGCTTATTACGGCGTAGAGACTTTTAGCGCGGGCATTTTTAAACTATGGTTTGATATGGGCGACTCGTACTCCGCGTCCGTGCTAGCTGGGCTTTTGATGATGTTCGTGTTTGTTTTGATGATATTTGAGCACGTTAATAAAAACTCTAAAAAATCTGTTTCTCACATCGAGTGTGATACCATT
>NZ_CALKTQ010000161.1 GCF_937997465.1 uncultured Campylobacter sp.
ACCGCGATGAGTCCTAAAAATAGATTTAAGATATGATTTTGCGGGTTCATTTTAGGGCCTTTTGGTTAAATTTGAAGCTAAATTTGACGTCTGTTTCGGAGCGCTCCGAGCGAGTCAAATTTACGCGCGTTTGATTTACTCTGCGGACGGTTTGGGCGGTTAAATTTGTTAGCCAGAATTGCTCGCGCTTTGGGCTCGCGATTAGGTCAAATTTGATTTGCGGCGAGGCGAGCGTTTTAGTGCGGGCTTTGTTTTTAAATTTGACGCTTCTAGCCGCCGCTCTAAAAGGCTTGCCGTCAAATTTGCCGTAAAGATCGGTCGCAAATCTCTTGCGTGGCGGATTTACGGGGCTTAAATTTACCGCTCTCGCCAAAGCCGTCGCGCTAGGCTTTAGTTCTATCATTTTGCGTATCGCTCATCGCTAGCAGCGCGTCCTGCGCCTTTTGTAAAAACTCGCCCTTGCCCTCGCCGCCGTAGGTTATCTCCTCGCCCACGATCAGCTCGCAAAGCAGCGGGATGGGTATCATAAAGCCCTTAGGCAGGACGTGGCGCGCATTTTTGATCCAAATCGGCACAAGCGGGACGTCGGGGCGCTGTTGCGCCAAACGAAATACCCCGCTTTTAAACGGCTGTAGCGCTAGATCGTCGTTCATCTTGCGCGTGCCTTCGGGAAAGATGATGAGAGAGTGGGTCTGCAGCGCCTCGTTCATTTGCGCTAGCGCTTCTAGCGGATCTTTGCGGCGACTTATTAGCACCATATTAAACACGTTTTTAGCAAGAAATCTGCGCACGGGCCCGCTCTCCCAGTACTCCGCCGCCGCGACGGGGCGCACGCGCTTTCTCACGCGGTAAGGCAGCGAGACGAAAATCAGCAAAAAATCGCCGTGGCTAGCGTGGTTTGCGTAGTAAATTTTAGTACCGTCGCCGATGTTTAAAAGCTCCTGCGGCGGCCGTACGCCCGTGATAAATATAGTAATACGGCAAAGGATAAAATCAAGCGCGGCCGCTAAAAACTCTTTCATCCTGTATCCTTTTTACTCTTTTGTTTTTCAAATTCATTTTTTGTGACGCCCTCAATTTTACGATTGCGTGCAGCAAATGAGCTTCTTGCCCACCTTACCGAAAACGAGCGCTTTAGATATAAATTTTAGGCGATTAAAGCCGATACGATTTAAGTAATGCCTGCAATTTGTCGCTTTTGCTACTTGCTTTTGTTTCGCCGACTTTGATAAAACGCTCGAAATTAACCGAGCGCGTTTTACGCGCCTAGCGTCTTTAAAACATTTAAATTAAGCGGACAAATTCGCCGCGATATTTTATCCTCGCCTCAAAAAGTCTCGTAAATTTAAACAAGCTCAAATTTATAATGATTGCGTGCCCGCGCCGAGACGAGCTTAAAACTTTTGCAATTATATCAAATTTAGACAAATTTACCTTGCGTTGGTTTTGGAGATATCTATTAAATTTATCCTCGTCCGAAGCTCCTTATTCCCCGCGTTTTAGTCCCATCCTCACGCGGTTTACACAAGTAAGCGCAAGTAAAAATATCGCGGCGTAAAGCACCCAGCTAAACCACTCTGGCAGTCGCCCAAATAGCGCATATATCGTACCGATAAGCCCAAATATAAACGCGCGGTCGCTCTTGCCCATAGGTCCGTCGTATCGCCTGCCGCAACCGTGCACCTGCCCTAGGACGCCCAAAAACTCAC
>NZ_CALKTQ010000162.1 GCF_937997465.1 uncultured Campylobacter sp.
GTGGCTCGCTCGGTAAAAATCGTTTCTTTTGGTATCGCTATGCGCACGATGGCTTTGTTTATCGGCGCTAGACTTTCGATCGTGCGGGCTAGCTCGCCCTCTAAAGCGCGCTGAAATTTAACCTTTTGCTCGGCATCGGTGGCGCCGAATTCTTGCTTATCGAAAATCTCAAATCCAACCTTACCGTCCTTTAAAATCCCAAGCGACGCGATCGAAATCCTCTCGCGGTAAACGTCCGAGTTTGGCACTAAAATCGTGCCCTCGTTTAAAATTTTATACTTTACCTTATCTTTTTCAAGCTGTTGGATTATCAGCGCAGAGTCTGCGGCGGAGGTGTTTTCAAAAAGTACGCTATAGCCGTCGTAGTTTTCGTTTGAGCTTTTGTGAATGCTCAAAAACACTAAAAAACCGACCACGAGCACGACCGAGCCCGCGGCGACTAGGCGCTGCCTTAACGAGAGGTTGTGATAGACCTGTCCGATTTGTTGAATTGCGGTTTTGAAATCCATTTACTTTAAATTTCCCCCAATTTGTTTTAAAACTACGTCGTTTTGATTCGGCAGTCCGATCGTTATGCGAACTGCGTTTAATCCGTAGCCTTTTAGATCACGTAAAATTATACCTTTTTTTAACAGATTTTGAGCAAGCTCGCTCGCGTTTTGACGCTCAAACTCAAAAACGATAAAATTCGTAAAGCTCGGCAGACGCTTTATGCCGTGAAGATCGGCAAATTTTTCATACTTTTTCATCTCCTCAAAGTTCGCCTCAAGCGTCATTTTTACGAATTCTTCATCTTTTAGCGCCTCGATAGCCGCTTTTAAACTAAGCGTCGTTATGTTAAAAGGCGCTCTTAGTTTGCCTAGCTCGCTCATCACGCTTTCTTCGCCAATACCGTATCCTACGCGCATACCGCCAAGACCATAAGCCTTAGAAAACGTACCCAGATATATCGCGTTTGGAAATTTAGCTATGAGTTCGCGAGGCTTTATCTCTTTTTTCGCGTCTTCAAATTTAGCAAACTCCTGATATGCGCCGTCGATAACCACGAGCGTATCGGCGTCAATCTGCTCTAAAAATTTATAGATTTCCTCGGCGTCTAGGCAGCCTCCTAGCGGGTTATTTGGCACACACAAAAATACCACTCCGATCTCGTCTTTTTTAGCCTTGTAAATTTGCAAAAACTCGTCTAGATCGTGCTCTTTACTCTCAGTTTTAAAAACCTTTGCACCCGCTGCTTTAGCGTAAATTTCATACATCGCAAATGTTATGCCCGCAGTTAAAATTCCCCTCTTTGCGTTTGCCTTTGCGTACACGGCAAATTCTATTATCTGATCGCTTCCGGAGCCTATTACGATAGATTTTGCGCTAACGCCGAATTTATTTGCCAGCGCAGCCTTTAGCTCAAAGTAGCTGTCGTCGGGATAAAGATGCATTTTATTTACTATCTCGCCGACTGCTTTTACTACCGCAGGGCTCGTACCGTACGGGTTTTCATTGCTGGCTAGTTTGATGACGTCTTTGGCGTCGATGCCGTATTCGCGCACGACTAGCTCGATAGGTTTGCCCGCCTCGTAGCTCACTAAATTTGCCAAATTTTCGTTAAATTTCATCTCATTCCTCCCACGCGACGTAGCTTCCTAGCCATGCAATCTCATGGCCGTAGCTTATCGCTTTTTGTATCGCTTTTTGGACGTTGTCGTCATCGATGTGCCCCTCGAAATCTATATAAAAATTCGCCTTAAATTCGCGCTGTTTTATCGGACGGCTCTCTAGCTTGGTGATATTTATACCCTCGTCTCTAAAGGCTAGTAGCAGCTCCACGAGCCCTCCGGGGCGGTGCTCGGTCTTTGCTAAGATTGATGTTTTATTTCTTTGCGCCCGCTCGTTTTTAAAATCGCTTAAGATAAAAAATCTCGTGCGGTTTGCGGCGTTGTCCTCGATCGTCTCAAACAAGATCGGCACGCCGTAAAGCTTGGCGGCGATCTTAGAACAGATGGCTGCAGAGTTTGGCTCGCTGCTAGCTAGCTGCGCGGCCTGCGCGGTTGATTTTGCCGGGATAAACTCGACAGCTGAAAGCATATGATCGTCTAAAAATTTGCGGCATTGATTGTAGCCTTGCGGGTGCGAGTAGATGCGCTTGATGTCCTTTAAATTTTCGCACTTGCTCGCAAAAATATGATGGATATCCATGTAAATTTCAGCCACGACCTTGACGCTATCAAACCGCCCAAGGCAGTCTAGCGTCGCGCCCACCGCGCCTTCTGTGTTGTTTTCTATCGGCACGACGCCATATTTAGCCTCTTTGTGCTTTAGTTTCGTAAAAACCGCCTCGATACTAGCTAACGGCAAATACGCGCTCATCGCGCCGAAGCGACTCTCGGCGGCTTGATGCGTATAGGTGCCCTCAGGCCCCAAATATGTGACTTTTTCGGGCATCTCGAGGTTTCTACTGACGGCAAAAATTTCAAGATAAATCGCCTCGATCGCGGCTTTATTTAAAAATGCGGAGTCTTGCCCCTCGAGGCGGTTTAGGATAGCTCTTTCGCGCTCGGGGCGGTAGATCGCGCTGCCACTGGTTTGCTTTAGCTCCCCAATCTTTCGTACGAAATTCATGCGTTCGTTTAGGCGCCTTAGCACCTCATCGTCGATCTTATCTATCTCGCTTCTAAGGTCGTTTATGTTTTGCATTTTCGCTCCCTAGCCTAAAAATTCTCGCTCCAGCGCCACTACGTCCTCAAAGCTCTCGCGGCGTCTTATCAAAAAGTCCTCGCCACCTTTTACTGCAACCTCCGCGGCGCGCCCACGAGTGTTGTAGTTGCTGCTCATCGCAAAGCCGTATGCGCCCGCTGATTTGATAACGACGAGATCGCCTGGGTTTAACGGCGGTAAATTTCGATCTTTTGCTAGAAAATCGCCGCTCTCACAGATCGGTCCAACCACGTCGCAAGGGCTAAATTTGAGCTCCCGAAGCTGCTCAGTCTTACACTCGCAAAGAGTCTTGCCACCGCTAATAGCAAAAATTTTATGCCAAGCCTGATAGAGGCTCGGGCGGATAAGGTCGTTCATCGCGCCGTCTACGACCACAAAGCGCTTGTTTTTGTTAAATTTCTCATAAAGCACGCTAGTTAGAAAATAGCCCGCGTTGCCGACGATAAAGCGTCCAGGCTCGCAAACTACCGTGACGTCCAGGCCGCTTAAATTTGCCAAAATGCCCTGTGCGTATTCGTATAGATCAGGTTCGCTCTCATCGCCGTAAACGATGCCAATACCGCCGCCGACGTCAAAAAATTTGATGTCGATTTGCGCAGCTTTTAGCTCTCTAGTCAAATTTGCCACGATCTTTGCCGCTTCGATAACGGGCTTTATGTCGGTTATTTGCGAGCCGATGTGACTGTGGATACCTACGGGTTCTAGATAAGGCGAGTTTTTGGCGTGTAGATACATTTTTTTTGCCGTTTGCAGATCCACGCCAAATTTATTTTCGTTTAGTCCGGTCGAGATGTAAGGGTGCGTCTTGGCGTCGATGTCTGGATTTACGCGGATGCTGATGCGAGCGGGCTTGCCCAGCTGTTTTGCGATATCCTCCAGGCGGTTCATCTCGGCTTCGCTTTCTAAATTTATCATCAAGATTTCATTTTCCAGCGCAAATTTAAGCTCGTCGTCACGCTTGCCTACGCCGCTTAGGATGATCTGGTAGCTTTTAGCTCCGGCTAGTAGCGCGCGCTTAACTTCGCCTACGCTCACGCAGTCAAATCCGGCTCCAAGCCCGGCTAAAAATTTCAAAACGCTTAAATTTGAGTTTGCCTTAACGGCGTAGCATACGAGAGATTTTCTAGCGTGAAACGCTTTTTTTAGCGCTTCGTAGCGGTGCGCCATGTAGTCAAAATCGTAAATGTAAAGAGGGGTGCCGTATTTTTGTGCTAAATTCGTAAAATCCATAACCGACCTTGTTTAAAAATAGTTAGATTTTACAAAAATTTTGCCTAAATCTCTCTTAACGACTCCCAAAACGCAGATAAAAAGCGTATGCGCTGAGTAAAATTATCGGCAAAAGCACGCCAATCTCGGGCGAGACGACGCCGTTTCTAGCAAACCTCATCATCACAAAAAGCGCACCCCAGACGCAAAGCGAGGCGATCGTAAAGATAAAGCTTTTTAAGGCGAGATTAAAAAATCGTCCCGTAACCGGCAAAAAATAGTAAATGATGAGCACCATAAACGGCGCAAAAAAAGGCGCAAAAGCGAGGTTATAAAGCGTAGTTTTGGTCGAATTTAACCCGACACCCTCGTCCTTAAACGCCAAAATGTAATCCACCGCATCGGGAATCGTGATCGCCGAGCTCTCCGCCGACGCGCTTTCTATAGTTTTTGGTTTAAAATTTTCAAGCGTTTTTAGCTCGCTTGGCGTTTTGATATCGAGTCCTTTTTCGCCGAGCTTAATATTTTGCGGCAAATTTACGATTTTAGCATTCTTTAAAAGCCACGCATCATCCACAAATCTCCCGCTTTCGCCAAAGGTCGCACTACGCAGATTGCTACCGTTTATGTCAAATATCCGCACGTCTTTAGCCTCGCCGCTAATAGGATTTAGGCTATCCATGTAGACAAATTTACCCTCGAATTTTAAGAAAATATCCGAGCTCGTGCGCGATAAATTCGAGAGTTTCACGATATTTCGCCCGTACTCGTAGGCGTAGGCAAAAGGCGTGAAATTTAGCCCGACGTAAATGAGCGTGATGGCAAGCGCAATGCAAAAAGGTGGCTTGATCAGGCGATTTTTATCGATACCAAGCGCATAAAAACTAACTAGCTCGTTGCTGCGAATCATACTAAATTTGCTAGTTATGAGCGCAAAAATGAGCGCAAGCGGTAAGACGTAGTTTACCGCCGTAAGCGAGGTAAGGCCAAAGTAAAGCAGTTTTAGATTCGCGCTTGCGGGCATATCTTTTAGGTTGGTTAGGATGTCGATGCCGACGTAAAAAAGCGTGAGCGCGATGAATAAAATCATGAAATATTTAAAATAAAGCCAGCCGACGTAACGCGCGTAAAGGTTCATTTATGGCCTTTTAAATCAAATTTTGCGTACGCGGGGCATCGGACAAGATCGAAGCTCTCAAAAATACTAAATTTAAACAGCTCTGTTTTTTGGGTGAAATTTAATAAAAATACGGCTCTGGATAAAAGGCGAGTCTGTGAAAAAACCGTTTTTTTCGTAAATTTTATAAATTTGCAGGTAAAGTTTTGAAGTAAATTTATAAAATTTACGGTAAAGAAAATTAAGAACAAAGCTTTAAAATTGGACTCTAAATTTAACCGATTTTTGAGTGCTTTAAAAAGCCGCAAAATTTGAGAAACCACAAAAGTTGCAAATGCCAAATTTAACCCGCTCACAAAATGCCTTTTTTGGTTGAAAATTGTTGCGAAACGGCGTCGATGTCGTTTTTTATTAGCTCATTTAGCGCGTTTTCACAGTAGTCCAAAATTTTTTCCAGCCCCTCTTTTTCCTCTGCGTTAAATTCGCCAAGCACGTGGCCGGTTACTGCACTTTCTCCTTTATGCATACTTCTGCCGATACCGATACGAACGCGCTCGTAATCTGCGCCCATTAACGCGTCGATTGACTTTAGACCGTTGTGTCCACCG
>NZ_CALKTQ010000163.1 GCF_937997465.1 uncultured Campylobacter sp.
AAGATCGCGTTTTTTTGGTATTTACTCTCTTTTTTTATAAGCGGCTCGAGGCTGCCCAGCACCTCGGTCGCAGCCTGCACAAACACGCCTTGGCCCGGATTGGTTCTTTTTATCCACTCCATCGTTTTTTCGATGTACTCGCTCATCTTCACTCCTATACGTCAAATTTTAGTAGTTGAATATTAACTCTCCTAGAAAAAATTTTTATTTAAATTTATTTTTATATTTTTATTTTAGGCGATAAGTGTTACGTATCGAAACTAAATTTATCAAACGTAACTTTTTAGTAAATTTATTGTGACATTATTTTGCGCTTTAGCGTGAATTTTGATCGGCTCGGATACGGTTGTGTTAAATCTAGGAGCTTGAAATTTACGGCTGCGCGATTTTGCGTATTTTACGAGTTTGGGTCAAATTTGAAAATTATCGGCAAATTTGTGGCTATTCTCGTCAAATTTATTTTTTGGCTAAATTTGAGCTTGCTGTAAATACGGATTAACTTTGTGGGCTTGTTTTTAATCTATGTAAGGCGATAAATTTTGAAAATGCTGGAGTAAATTTGGGCGGGTTAAAATAGTAAAAAATCAAATTTAGCCCAAAGCGGGCTAAAATCGATTACATATCCTCTTTGATTTCGTCGTTGCTGCGAACGACTAGGCCCGAGCCGTGGATGACGCTAGGGATGCATGCAGTGCAGATATCGACCTCTTCGCCGTTTTTGTGGGCGCGGATAAATACGGCGTTTTCGTTTTCCGTGCTTTTTTGTCCGCAGACGTTGCAAACTACGATATTTTCAGTTCTCATTTGTTTTCCTTTTTTAAAAATTTCGGCTTATTTTATTTATTTTTTCGCTGATTTGAAATGATTTACGTCAAGCGTGAAGTCTCGCGTAAAAAGAAAAAATGCGAAAAATAAATAACGAAAAAAACCTGCAAGAAAAGTCCGAAAATAGGCACCAAACAAAGCAGGTAAAAGCACAGCGCGGCGGCTTTAAATTTATATCCGCCGTAGTCCAGCAAATAAAGCTCAAATTTGTGCCGCGAGAGGGCGTTTGGCGCGATGTCGATGAAGAGTAGCGAATAATAAAGGTAAAAAAACGCCGGGTGCAGGGCGAGGAAATTTAGTGCGGGCACGGCTAAAATCGGCACGCAAATAAGCGCGATTAGGATAAATTTGAGTAAAATTTGACCCATGAGAGCCGTTTGGCGAGCTAGGCTGATGTTTGCCAGCTGCGACTCGTCCACGCGGTAGTGCCTGCGGTTTATCTCGCGGGCGATCGTCGGCGTTAGAAAGCCCGCAACCGCGAGCGCGCAAAAAACCGAAAGCATGACGACCAGATATGCGCCGACAGCGTAAAATATCGCGCCGATGAGCCATTTTGCGATGCCTAGGCTAAGGATTTTAGCCGCCATCGGATACTCGGCCAGCGCGCCCGCCTCGCCCGATACGGCCTCGTTTAGCGCCTCGTATAGCTCACGTCCGCCAAACATCGCGATCACTGCGATGATGATCGCAGAAAAAACGAGCGGCAGGATAGAGAGCGCGATAAATTTGGGCGTGAAAAGGTCCTTTAACGAAAGGCGTAAAATATCAGCGAGCAACGAATCTCCATTTGTTTAAATTTATGCCGTTTTGCGGCAAAAGGGCGTTTGGGGCGCGGCGGCTTTTCTAAATTTGACGCGCATTTTTTGCTTTGCGCAAAGCGGCGCGGCGAATGTTTCCAATGGCGCGCAAATTTAACGTGAGCATAGACTTCGCGGCTAAATTTGACCGATTTAAATTCGGCTGCAAATTTAGTTAAATTTATCAAATTTGGCCCGCTTTTTGTGGCGCTAGACTTGCATGCGGCGTAAATTTTTGCCGGCTAAACGGCAGGTTTTTTCAAGCACAGCTAAACCGTGCCCAAATTTAACCGCCCGCAACTTAAACTGCCTGGCGGCGAGTTAAATTTGCTAAATTTAACGATCCAAGCGCAAATTTAGCCCGCAAAGCCGTCAAATTTTATTTTACCGCCTTGTACTCGGCCTCTAGCGCGGCGTAGATATCATCCACGCTTTTTAGCCCGCGAGCTAGAATCTCGTTCATCACGGCGTTATCTTCTTTGCCGTTCCAGACCTTTTTATACGCACCCTCTTTGTAGCCGTGATCTTGGCGGAAGCGATTTAGCACGTTTTTACCTACGTAGCACTCGTAAAGCGAGCTAAGATTTACGCCGCATTTTAGGCTCATCGAGAAGTAAATTTTAAGCAGGTCAAAGAGCGAATACTCAAAGCCGGAGCACTTGTTTATGAGCATTTCGACGTCGTTTATGATCTCGTAGATGTTTTCATCAGCGACGTTAAACGGCTCGCGGCAAAACGCATCAAAGCCGCTGCTAGCGCAGATGTCGCTTGAGAGCTTTGCGATATCGCCGAGGTTATTTAGCTTGTACTGCTCGAGCATCAAGCTCATCAAAAAGTGCCAGATATCCACGACCTCGACGCACAGATTTTCTTCATTTGTCGGTGCGTTTATGCTTTTCCAGTGCTTCCAGGCAAAGCTATCTATGAGCTCGGCGCACTCCATATATATGCAGCGTTTCCAGTTGATGAGTTTGCCGTTTTTGTTGATGCCGTTTTCCCAGCCGATGCCGTTGGTATCGTCGTTTAGGCTCTGCTGGAGATTTAGCATTTGGGTGATTTTTTCATTCGCGTTCATAAATTTTCCTATTTTTAAAATTTATGAATTATAGCGAAAATTTTAAACCGCGAACTAAACGTAAAATTTAAAGCTATCCAGCTGAGAAATGAGCTCGTCAAAGAGCTTTTTGGAGTTTTGAAGTAGTCTGTTATCCGCTTTGTTTTGCTCCATCAGCCTATCAAAAAGCTTTAGCATGCCGTCTGCGATAAAATTTTTATGATTTGCGTCTTTTATCTCGGGAAGCTCCTTGCGAAGGGAGTTTGCGAGATTTGTCACGCGTGAAAATATCGGATCCTCGCCATCTTTGACGTTTTTCATAAATTTATCTATGCTGGGCACTATTTTTTCTAGAGCGATTGCTAGTTCCTCTTTATCGCGCGCGTCCAGACCGTCGCCTTTATACGAAAAGCTATAGCCGTACTCGTGCGTGAGAGTGAGCGCAGATGCCGATGCGCCCGCTGTTTTAGCGCTAGCGTAGTCTACTGTTTTGTTATCGTACATTTTTAGATTTATTTCGTCGCCGCTACTGGTTTTAAAGCTAAAATCAAAGCTGTTTAGGCTCGCGCTTTGGTAGTTTTGTAGTTTCATAATTTGCCGTCCTTTTGGCTTTATATCGGCTAAATTTCTTTTTTCTTAATACCCCTTGCGCTAAAATCACTCAAAAAAAGGATGAAAATGTGCTGTTTTGCAACGCGCGTATTTTTGCTCATTAGCGCGACCGTTTTGAGCTTTGTTTTGCACGGATTTTTCCCGCAAATTCCCGTCGTCGCGTTTTATTTTTTACTGGCAAATTTGATCTCGCTTACGATATTTTCGCTATTTTTCGCGGGCAAACTCCCAAGCTTCGTTAAGCCCGCGGCAGTGCACTATTTTAGCTTTATCGGCGGCTTTGCGGCTGGGCTTGGGGTGGCTTTATTTAAACGCGAAAAAGCGGGAGCTAAATTTGTCAAAATCGAGCTTTTTATCTTTGTTTTTTGGCTAGTTTTAGCTTGCTTTTTGGCGCTAAATTTTAGCTGGGTTTCGGCAAATTTGACTCAAATTTTTAGCGCTTAAGGCGGACGAAATGGATGAGAAAATTTTAAAATTTATCCGCAAAATGCACCTGCTTAGCCTTGCTGTTTTAGATGATGGCAGACCATACTGCGCGAGCTGCTTTTACGCTTTTGACGAGGAAAATTTGGCTTTTATTGTAGCTGGCGGAGAGCAGAGCGCTCACGTGAGGGCGTTTTTAGCAGAGCCTGGCGTAGCCGGCACGGTAGCGCTTGATACGAAGGTGGTGGGCAAGATAGAGGGCGTGCAGTTTCGCGCCCTAGCCGCCCCCGCAACCGCGCAGCAGATGAAAATCTACTTCGCGCGCTTTCCTTATGCTTTGGCGATGAACCCGAGCCTTTATGCTTTGAGCCTAGGCTGGGTTAAATTTACGCATAATGCGTTGGGGTTTGGGAGGAAAATAATTTGGCAAAGAGCTTAATTTTGGCTATTTGCGGCTTGTCTCGCGAGTGCTTTTAAATGATTTCGTAAATTTCGCCCTGCGACAGACTATATGTCTAGTCTTGGGACGAAATTTACTTCAAAACATTTAAAATCATCTCACGATACTTCGCCTTAACTATTTATGTAAAATTTGAAGTCGAAATTCTCGAATTTGAACGCAAAGAGTCAAGGCGAAGCATTTTTGTGATAGACGAGGCGGATGAGCAAGGGCAAAGGAGCGTATAATATAATACGTGACTGAAGCCGACTGAGCCGCTAACGACGTATGGCGGAAAAAAGACAAGCCGCTAAAATTGCTTAATTAAAAATGTCTAGTTTTTTGTCATATTCCTTTGTCTCCACTCCAAAAAACCCAAGCAACGAGCTAAAAACATTATCGTGCGAGACAGCGTCGTCCTTTTGCGCGCGCAGGCGAGATAGCGTCCTTTCATCGTTCGTATACGCCATCATCGGGATGTGCTTTTGCGTCTCTGGCGCGATGGCGTAGGGCATGCCGTGCAGATAGATGCCGTTTTCGCCCAGGCTCTCGCCGTGATCGGAGAAGTACCAAACCGCGCTTTTATCGCCGCCCGCGTCCTTGACTGCCTTGATGACCTCGTCAATAAAAAAATCCGTAAAAAGCAGCGTGTTGTCGTATGTGTTTACGATACTATCGCTATCGCAGGAGCTAAGCTCGCTCGTGTCGCAAGTCGGGGTAAATTTGCGAAATTCGCTCGGATAGCGCGCGTAGTAGGCCGGGCCGTGCGAGCCTTGCAGGTGCAGGACGATTATCTCGTTTTGCGCGAGATTTTCGAGGCGTTTTTTTAAGGAGGGCAGCATATTCGTATCATATCCGGCGTCAAAATACTCGACGTCGCCCGCGTCCAAGCGGTCGCAAACGCCCTTGCACTTGCCCGAGTTGTTGCCTAGCCACACAACCTTGACGCCCGCGCGTTTTAGGATATCAAGCGCGTTTTCGCTAAATTCTTTGCTGCTGTATTCTTTTCTCGTGGACTTTGAGAACAGGCACGGCAGAGAGACAGCTGTCGCAGTTCCGCACGAGCGAGCGTCGCCGAAATAGACCAAATTTGGCTCATTTTTCGTGTAAAAATTCGTATCGTTCTTGGCGTATCCGCCGAGCGAATAGTTTTTCGCGCGGGCCGTTTCACCAACGATCAGCACCATTAGCCGTCGCTCATCGCTTGGCCTCATCGTCGCGTCTAGACCGATTTGTTTAAATTCGGGCTTAAAAAACTCGAGTTTTACGTATTTTTGCGCCGCGTAAATCGGATAAAACGGCAGGTTGTAGGCTCTAATGAAGCTATTTTCGCGAAAAAACGGGATGATGGATTTGGTTTGCGGCAAAAATAGAGCCACCGCTAGCGCTAGAAATCCGAAAAATGCGGCAAATTTGACCTTTAGATGCCGCCTCGCGCTGCCGTACTCAATCGTCGTAAACGCGACTAAAAGGCAGGGCAAAACGCCCAAAAATAGCATATAGCAAACGAGCTTTGGATTTAAAAAGCTTAAGACTTCGCCTGCGTCCGTTTGCGCAACGTTTCTTATCATTTCGCTATCGATTATGATACCGTAGCTTTGCATGAAGTAGCTGCTGCCACACGTAATGGCAATCGCAGCGATACTAACGGGCTTAGCTAAATACGGTAAAAAAATGAGCGAAAATAGCGCGCAAAGCAGCGAAAAATAGATGATCGGCAGACTCGCGGCCATAGGCGCGTCCGCGTCAAAACTAAGCTTTGAGTAGGCGAATTTAAATAATGTGAAATTTAGTGCAGCGATAAAAACGGCGTTTAAAATCGTAAATTTAAACCAAGAAATATGTAGCTTCATAGCTTTCCTAATATTGATAATAAGAGTGGAACTTTATCCAAAAAAAGCTTAAAGCTTTAGTCTTTAACGGTAAAATTTGAGCTCAAATTTGACGCCAAATATCAAATTTGAGTTTCTAAATTTAGCTTGTAGGCGTAAATTTAGTAGCCACTTTGGGTGAATTTTACTCGCTAAAATGCCAGCGCAAACAGCGTCCACGCCCAAGTTATTGCAGCCGTACCGATAGAGAGGCAAACGGCGGCAGAGGCGCAGTCTTTGGCGATTTTGGCTAACGGGTGAAAGCCCGGCGAAACGAGATCTACTACCGCTTCGATCGCGGTATTTACGCACTCGCAGATCAAAACGAGTCCGAAAACTGCTATCAGTAGCGCGTGCTGCGCCGCGGAAACCGGTAAAAACAGCGAAACTAGCGCAAGCGGGACGATAACGCAAAGCTCAAAGCGAAACGCCGCCTCGTTTTTAAGCATCGCAGCAAGCCCCTCGAATGCAAATTTGGAGTTTTTAAAAAAGTTGTATTTTGGTTTCATATTTTGCCTTTAAATTTGTGCAATGATAGCGTAAATTTGCTTTATAAGGCGCTTTTGCGGACGGCGCGATAAACAAAAACGTAGCCGAATTTGCCGCTCAAATTTGATAAAACTCGGCTAGTTTTTTACTCATCAGAAATCTTTGAAGTCTTGTAAAGTAGCGCAAACGCCGCCGCTCCGATAAGCGCAAAGCTCGCAACCATCGGCAGTAGCGTACCCTCAAATAGCTGCCCGATCGCGACTCCGATAGGAAGCGAGATAAAGGTCGAAACCGAGCCGATCAGCGCAGCCGCCATGCCAGCGATCTTGCCCATAGGCTCCATCGCCATCGCGTTTAGGTTGCCAAAAAGTATGCTCACGCAAAAAAAGCTACTCATACAAAACGCCATAAAAGTCCACAGCGGCGGCACTCCGTCATACGCAAGAACGACCGGCAAAAACGCGACCGCGATAACGCAAAACGTCCCCATAGCGCGCATGCTAAGATAGCGCATGCCGTAGATCATCACGAGCTTTGCGTTTATCATCGATGCGGCGCCCAGAGCCAGCGCGTTTATCGCAAAATAGATAGGAAACTCCTCGCCTAGCTTGTAACTCACCTCAAAAATCTGCTGAGCGGTGCTGATATAGCTCAAAAACATCCCAAAAATCAGCCCCAAAACGATCGTGTAGCCTGCGGTACGTCTGTTTTTCACTACCTGCGCGGCTTCGCTTTTTATCAAATTTAGGCTAAATTTATTGCGGTTTTGCTCAGGCAGAGTCTCGCTCTGACGCAGCCCAAACCACGCTAGGCACGCAAACCCCATAAAAGTAAGCATCAAAAATATGCTGCGCCAATTATAAATTTTAAAGATAAAACCGCCAATGATCGGAGCAAGTGCCGGCACGATGATAAAAACTGCCGCGATAAAGCTCATCACGCGAGCCATCGCGCGCCCCTCGTAAAGATCGCGGATAAGCGCCATCGCGATGATCCTAGGGCCCGCAGCGCCTAGTCCCTGGAAAAATCTGCTCGCCAAAAGCGCAGTAAAATCGCTCGTGACGACCGAAATAAATGAGCTTGCCGTAAATATCGCAAGCGCGAGCAGCACAGCGTTTCGTCGCCCGATAAAGTCGCTAAGCGGTCCGTAAAATATCTGTCCTACGGCAAAGCCCGCAAACATCGAGGAGATGACGAGCTGGGTTTGATTTATCTGCGTCACGCCAAGATCTAGGCCGATCTGCATGAGTGCGGGCAACATCGCGTCGGTGCTCATAGCTCCAAGCGAGGTTAGAAGCGCCATAAGCGCGATAAATTCTACGAAAGGCAAGGTTTTGGGGATAAATTTCATCTTAAATTCCGCTTTTTGGATTTAGGGGCGATTGTATAAAAAATAAGCTTAAATTTTGAGGTTGGTTTGGGTGGAAATTGGCGCCAAATTAAATTTGATCTATCTAAAAAACTCGGGGTCAAATTTGGAGATCAAATTTAAGTCCGCGCGAGTAAATTTCGCTAAATTTAACGCTTTAGTGAGTAGCAATTTAAGAAATTCGAGATTTTACTGTGAAGTAGTTAAAAGTAAAACATGATGAGCTGGTTGCTTTTGGATTTTATTGAAATGCTTTAGATTGTAAAAATAGAGGATGGTGGTTAGAGGCTAACTAGATTTAATCCTTGGAACTGCCATTTTGTCGGTATTTAAAAGTTTAAGCTTTCAATACTGCTTTAAACACTGCTGTATTTACTTTTTCTTAGTAAATTTGCCAAAATTTAGCAAACTTCTCTAAATAAAAATAACTTCCTTAATACTCCGCTTAAAATACCTTTTTTTATGGGCTTTTAAAGCTTTTGTATTTGCTTGAAAAGACTTGAATTGCAATTGTATAAAAATCAAGCTTAGTTTTTCTTATTTTTTAGCTTGAGCTTTGCTTATACTAGCGGATTTACAGCAAATTTTTTAAGCCACTCGTTTATGGCTTTTCTGCTGTATAGTATTACCCTTTTGACCTTGATATAGGGGATGGAGTCTGGCTTGCCTTGATTTATTTTCATTCTTAGTCTTGCTTGCATGTGTTTTGATATGCCAAATTCTAACTCTAACTGCTCTATGCTCATCAAATCATCGTTTTGGATTATTTTCATTTTTGCTCCTTTTGGTTTATTTGTTTTGGTTGCGTAACGATACTCAAAGCAAGCCTAAACACATCTTAGAAAAAAGGTATATAAAACGAGTTTATTTCCCTTAGTACTTATGTTTTCAGCACTGATAAGTCACTTGCTGGTT
>NZ_CALKTQ010000164.1 GCF_937997465.1 uncultured Campylobacter sp.
CCATCCAATATAGCTCGCACCTGCGCACCAAAACGCCCGTGAAAATGATATGTAGAGCAAAGCCCAGCGCGCAAACGACGCTAAGCGCCTCGCCCGCGCCAAAACCCAGCTCGCTGCCCGTTAGAAAATAAAGCCCCGCCGCCGATAAAAACGCGCCGATAAATGCGTAGACTACGACCTTTTGCCCGAAAAACGCAAGTGCGATAAATGGCGTAAAAACGGCATTTAGCCCCGTAATAAAGGCGACAGTGGAGCTTGGAGCGTACTTGAGGGCAAAGGTCTGAAGCGTAAAGGCCGCAAACAAAAGCGTGCCTAAAAATGCGCCAAATCTTAACGAATTGCGGTCGATTTTTCGTGTAAATTTGAGGCTTATTAGCGACATCAGCGCGGCCGCGATCAAAAATCGCCAAAACAAAAGCGTAAAAACGCCGTTTGTCTTTAGCGTCTGCGCCATCGGCAAAAACGTCACGCCCCAGACCACTGCGATCACGAACAGTGCGAGGTCGGCCTTAAATTCGGTTGATTTTTTCATCTGATTTCTTTAGCTAAATTTAAGGGGCAAATTTAACGCAATTTCTCTAAATTCGGGCTTTATCGCGTCAAATTTGAGAGTCGCCGCCTTCTTGCTAGCTGGCAAACGGTGATAAATTTAAGAAAGAAAATCGCCGCGAGAGTAAATTTAGAGGCAGTTTTATAAATTTGATTTTACGGCGAGGTTTTGTCTTGAGCGAAACGACAAGCAAAACCCGCCGAAATTTAAGCTAAATTTTCCTTTTTAGCGCGCAGGTAGCTGCCTATCTCGCTGATCAAAACTCCGACCAAAATAAGCGCCGCGCCGCAAAGCCTATATGCGCTGATGTCCTCCGCGCCGACGAAGTAGCCCATCGCTCCGGCGGTTACGGGCTCAAGGGTGAAAAATATCGCCGTTTTAACGGGCGTCGTAAATTTTTGCATCAAGGCCTGCGCGAAAAACGCAAACGCCGTGCCCAGCACGCCCACGACTAGCATCGCTATGATAAACGCCCTGTCCACGACGGGAGTGATTTTAGCGTCCTCAAAAACCAAAATAGCTGCAAAACAAAGCGCGATTAGGGTCAAAATTTCAAAATAAACCATATTTACGAGGTTGCATTTTTGCACCAGGCGGTTCGTTAGCACGATGTGAAACGAATAAGCGCAGGCGCAAACTAGAGCCAAAATTTCGCCCAACCCAAAGCCCACCTTCGTATCGCCTATCATATAAAGCCCCGCCACCGCAAACGCTACGCCCACATACGCGTAAGAGTAAATTTTATGCCTAAAAAGCCCCGCCGCGATAAAAGGCACCAGAGCCACGTTTAGCCCGATGATAAAGGCTACGGACGAGGTGTCGGCGTACTTAAACGCGAAAGTCTGGCTAACGAATCCCGCGAACAAAAACAGACCCAAGATCACGCCCGATTTTATATCCGGCGCGCTTACGTCTTTTAGCTTTTTATAAAATATCGCGCCGGCAATGATCGCCGCTAGCAAAAATCTCCAAAACAAAACGCCAAAAACGCCGTTAGTCGCAAGCGCTAGCGAGGTAGGCAGATAGCCCAAACCAAAGACTATCGCAACAAATATCATGCCTACGTCGGCGCGAAATTCCAAACTATTTTTCACTATTCTCCCTTATTTTTACTTAAAAATGCCCTGCAGGATTTTCGTGCCCTGCTCCACGGCGCCGCCCCTTAGCGAGCTTTCCTTTTCGCTCATCACGTTAAATAGCCCATCTAGCGTCTTGCGCGTGATGTAGTCGTTTAGATCCTCGTTTTCTTGAGGGATGTATTCGCCCGCGCCCATGCTAGTTGCGATGCCTTTTAGCTGTTTTGCGGCATCTGATTTTGCCAGCGCGCTACCGGCGACGAACGAATTTAGCCCGTTGTACGCCGTGGCAAAGGTATTATCGCTCATCATTTTGGTGATGATCGGCTTAAACACGGCTTGCAGTTTCTCGCTCGAGTTTTGTTGCAAAAACTTCGTAAAGCTGTCCTTGCCGCCTTCTAGCACCTTTTTCACGTCCGCGTCGCTCATGTTTTTTATCACGCCCGAAAATACGTCCGCAGCCCCCGGTACGGCCGCGCTTGCCGCGTTATTTATCGAGGTTACCATCTCGTTAGCCCACTTTTCGCCGCCCACTTTTTTAGCCAAATTTGCCGCCGTTTCTAGGCTCTTTGGCAGCGGGATTTTAGCCGTTGCGTTTTTTAAAAATCCCCCGTTTGATAGCTCCTTAACGGCGGCGTTTAGAGCCGAGCTGACTGCGCTTTTGTAGTCGCCCGAGTTTGCCGCGCCTAGTATCTGCGCGCCTTGATTTAGCGTCTCTTGCCAATTAGCCTGAGCCGAAACGGCGAGCAAAACCGCGCATAAGATCAAACTTTTCTTCATCGTTTTTTCCTTAAAGTAAAATTCGGCGGTTATGATATTAAATTTCAGCTTTTAAACGGGTAAATTTGGGCTTCGAGCGGGCGAATTTACCCGCATCTTTACGGCACGGCGGCTTAAATTTTCAAAATTTAAATCGCAAATTTGAGCCGTGATTTAAGAGCCAAATTTAAGCGCAAATTTATACGGCGCGCTCGTCCGTTCGGCTCCAAATTTCAGACGTCAAATTTAGCTGCAAATTTGAGCGAGATTAACCGCAAGAGGCAAATTTTGAGTTAAAATTAGCCTTTTTGAAATGGCAAAATGGAGCTTTTACTTCTCTCTATCGCGCTTGCTATGGACGCGGCGGCGCTTAGCATCGCAAACGGCGCGAAATACCGCAATCTCGCGCTATCAAAGATTTTATTTATCGCGTTTGTTTTTGGATTTTTTCAGGCTGCAATGCCGCTTGTGGGCTACTTTTTGGGTGCTGCGTTTGCTAGATTTATCGCGCAGATCGATCATTTTATCGCGTTTGCGATTTTGGGCTTTTTGGGAGTAAAGATGATCCGCGAAGCCTGTAGAAACGAGCCCTGCGAGGCTGTGAGCCTTGATACGAAGATGCTGCTCTCAGGCGGATTTGCCACCAGTATCGACGCACTAGCCGTGGGCGTGACGCTGAGCTTTACGGCTGCTGACATCTACTTTAGCGCCGCCGTGATCGGCATAGTGTGCTTCGCGCTTAGCGTCGCGGCATTTTACGTCGGTAAATTTGCGGGAGAGTTTTTGGAGCAAAAGGCGCTGATTTTTGGCGGCGCGATCCTCGTCGGACTTGGTTTTAAAATCCTAATCACGCACCTTTTTGATCACGGGTTTTTGAGTTAAATTTAACGGCGCCTCGCGCTAAGCGCCGTTTTTCTTGCATAAATTTCCTATATTTATATAATCTATATTTTTTTTATGTTTGTGATATTTTTTATTGCAACCGTGTTGTTTTTAAACATAGGAACGTATGCTAAAAGTAGCTATGTTTCAAAGCAGTCAAAAGTTGCCGAAGCAAAAGGCAAAGAGATGGAGAGGATAGAAAAAATCTCTAAAAATCTGCACGGAAAAGAAACAAAGACAGATGACATGGGACTGGCATGGTCATCTGAGAAAAAAATTGTAAGAGTGGATCTTGCGTATAATGGTAAAATCATAAGCCATTTTAGCCCAAAGTTCTCTTATGTATATAATGAGGACCTT
>NZ_CALKTQ010000165.1 GCF_937997465.1 uncultured Campylobacter sp.
CGAGATAAAAGGTGTAAAATCATACGCCGTCGGTAAGGTTTTCGTCGTGCTAGAAGAGAGTGAGCTAGAGAGCGTAAAACTGGCTCAAAAAGTAGCCGTCATCAGCCAAACGGCGCGCAAAGAAGAAAAATTTATGCAAATCGTAAATTATTTGATGCTACGTGTAAAAGAGGTACGCGTTTTTAACACGATTTGCAACGCTACTTTTGAAAACCAAGAAGCTGTTAAAAACTTAGCCGTTAGAGCCGACGTTATGGTTGTAGTCGGCGGCAAAAATAGCTCAAATACAAAGCAGCTCTATCTCATCTCAAAAACCGCCTGCGAGGATAGCTATCTCGTGGAAAATGAGTTAGAACTCGAGCGTACATGGTTTGAGGGGAAAAATCTTTGTGGAGTGAGCGCTGGAGCCTCTACGCCTGATTGGATTATCCAAAAAGTGATTGATAAGCTGGAGAGCTTTCAAATTTAATAAATACTCATTACCTTTTTAAACAAAATTTCAAATTTAGCCCTGAAATTTCGCAAGTTAATCTACAAATAAGTTAATATTAAGTAAAATTGAGTCTAATTGTGTTAAAAGCAAAATATATACAAAAGGAACAAGATGGCTGCGGTGAACAAAAAAGTTCAGCTTAGTAAGGCAAACGACGGTATCGAAGACGACGATTTTGCCGCGATGTTAGAGGAGTCTTTTAAAAAGACTGAAGAGGATAGTGACG
The DNA here is from genome assembly GCF_937997465.1 of uncultured Campylobacter sp. Lineage (GTDB taxonomy): Bacteria > Campylobacterota > Campylobacteria > Campylobacterales > Campylobacteraceae > Campylobacter_A. The sequence goes on from NZ_CALKTQ010000165.1 coordinate 720, forward strand.
GAATAATCGTCGATATTAAAGGCGACGAGGTTTTTGTAAACGTCGGTAAAAAATCAGAGGGAATTTTAAATATTTCCGAGATCCAAGATGAGAACGGAGAGCTTAAATTTAAAACAGGCGATACTATAAAGGTCGTAATAACCGGCTCAAGAGGCGGTAAACCTATCGTTTCTCACAAAAAAGCGCTTAGAAAAGAAAAAGTAAAGGTCTATATAGACTCATATAACGAAGAAAATCAAGACGTATTTGACGTAAAAATAATCGGTAAAAATAAAGGCGGTTTTGTTGCTCAAAACAGCGACGGTATCGAGTTTTTCTTGCCTCGCTCGCAAGGTGGCTTTAAAGACGCAAACGCGGTAGTAGGAAAGTCGTTTAAAGTAAAAGTCATAAAAATAGACAAAGACGAGCAAAGCATTATCGTGTCAAGAAAAAAACTGCTTGACGAAGATAGAAAGAAAAAAAGAGAAGCGATATCTGCAGTCGCTGAAAATACGGACGTGATAGAGGGTGTGGTTAAGAAAATCACTACTTACGGTATGTTTGTAGACGTAGGTGGAGTGGATGGACTCGTGCACTACAGCGAGATAAGCTATAAAGGACCGGTAAATCCGGGCTCTATCTACAAAGAAGGTGATAAAGTTTTAGTAAAAGTTATCAAATACGACAACGAGAAAAAACACCTCTCTCTATCTATCAAGGCTGCAACTCCGGATCCTTGGGAAGAGATAAAAGACGGACTAGATGTGGGCGATACTATAAAAGTAACAGTCAGCAACATTGAGCCTTACGGCGCGTTCGTCGATCTTGGCAACGACATAGAGGGCTTTTTGCACATTTCTGAAATTTCATGGGATAAAAATATCAAAAATCCAAAAGATCACATTAGTGAAGGCGAGGAGCTTGACGTCGAAGTTATCGAAATAGACGCAAAAGATCGCCGCCTAAGAGTGAGTCTAAAAAACCTACTTAAAAAACCGTTTGACGAATTTAAAGCTCAATTTAAAGAAGGGGACGTCACTAAAGGCGTAGTTACTAGCGTGACGAATTTTGGAGCATTTGTTAGGATTGGCGCAGTTGAGGGCTTGCTCCATAATGAGGACGCTTCATGGGATAGAAACGATAAGTGCAAAGATTTGTTTAAAGTGGGCGACGAGGTTGAGGTAAAAATCATCAAAATCGACTCTAACGAGCAAAAAATTTCTCTTAGTCAAAAGGATCTAAAACAAAGCCCTGTACAAGCTTATGCAAAGAAATTTAACGTAGGCGACATCGTGACTGGTAAAATTCGCGATATTAAAGATTTCGGCGTATTTGTAGAGCTCGGCGATAATGTCGATGCGCTCATCCGCAAAGAAGACCTAGGTAGCGTAAGCGCTGAAAGCTTAAACATAAACGATAATATCGAAGCTGCGATAGCCTTTATCGATGAGAAGAAAAATAGAATCCGCCTAAGCGTAAGGCGCCTTGCAAGACAAAAAGAGCGCGAGGTGCTAAACGAGATAAATAGCGACGATAAGGTTACTTTGGGCGATATTATTAAAGAACAGCTATCATAAGTAGATGAAGCGATATTTGTTCTGGGGCGCGATTGCTTTTTTGCTGATTTTCGTCTGCGTATGTGGCGCTTTGCTGTATAAGTACGCGGACGTAAATTTAAAAGAGCCTGCGCCTGCGGGGCTAAAAGTATCACAAAGTAACGAGGAGTCAAATTTGACTGCCAGTCCTGCATCCTGGGTTGGCGAAATGGCAAATTTGACTCCAAAAAAATATGCGCTGGCAAGCAACGAGATATTTATAGAATTTAAAGACGAGTCAAAAACCGTCACAAAAACGGCCTATCAGTTAGTGATTGATAAAAACGATATCTATTCGATGTTTTGCCTTACTCAAACATTAAAAAACATACCCGTAGATTTTAGCGTAGTAAAAGAAAATTCACAAAATTTAATTTACATAAACACGCAAGATAACGGCGTTTTAGACCGCGTTATAAACGAACTTAAGGCGTACGATATACGCTCAACTTTCAAGGAGATTAAGCTGTGA
>NZ_CALKTQ010000166.1 GCF_937997465.1 uncultured Campylobacter sp.
GAATATTGGGATGAGGGAAAATTTAATCAAGAAGGATTGAGTCTTGCAAGGAGATTAAAATCTTTTTTAAAAAATAGTGCCAGGGTTGAGTACTCAGGAGATATTTTTGCAGAAATAAGACTATTTTATGTAGACTACAATGTTGACAAATACAAAACGAGCGCCATATCGTGCGAAGACGGCGATAGGGTCAATTTGGATGACCTTTTTAGACAATTCAGCATTAAATACAACAGTGTCCTAGATAGAAAATTTCAAGAGTGGTTAAAAATAGACATATCAAATTTTACGCAATATGAATTGATGGAATTTGACAGAATGGGTAAAGAACTAACTGATGATCTCGCAACTATTTTGCCGAAAGAGTGCGTGGTTGAGTATAAAAAATTATCTAAATTTAACGAAAATACCGAGCTATTAATAAGCGATATTTTAAATGGGAAAATGTCGATAATACAGTGGGTAAAAGAAAATATTCAAGATGGAAAGTTGTGCATCGATAGACAATATGAAATGCCCGATAAAAAGGATTATTATTTGTCTAAGCCTGAATTGCGGGATATAAATTTTATTCCAGGCGCGCTAGAGGCAATATATGGTGGCTGGAATAGCGAGGAAGGCAAGGCAGTGGCCGCTAAAATAATTGATATGATTAGTGATATACATGAGGTATATAAAAAAGAGGATTTGTGCGATAACGATACTTTAGAGATCAAGTTGGCAAATTTATATACGTTTCTTTTAACACAAAGCGCTTGCGTATATGGCTATGATTTTGTGGAGATGATTTCTCGAGACGATGAGCTGTATTCAACTGCACTAAGAGTCGGTGTGTTTTTTATGAAAAGAGCTGTGCATAAAGAACCGATCAAATTTGGTATATGTGCCACATGGTATTGTGGGTCTGAAGAAATAGACGACTTGCTATTTACTCTTGGATTGGCGGATGATTTTTCTATATATACTACATGTTCATTTGAAATGAAACAAAAAAACGATAGTGTATTTAAAATGGCAAAACTAACCGACGGACATGGTAGATTGAATTACTTAAAGGGTCTTGATGCTACCAATGACGAGATAAAAACTTGGATGATCTATCATGGCTATAAATGTAGTTTGGGTTGTGAATTTACTGCTTATATTTGTGCAAGTAGAGGAGATTTGTTATCTCACATAAAAAAAGGGTGGAATGATGATCTATATGATTGCGCAGGTGATATTATATGCGGGTTGATAGATGATCATGAAAATAAGATATTTGAGTATGTGGACGCAAAGGAAGCAGTGGAGCTTTTTCTCAAAGAGTCTTTGAGGCAAAATATGAATATAGACAGATTTAATAAGCTCTGTGACATATTTTATTTTATAAGGGACGATTGGGAACAAATCGGATGGGGCAAAGAAGAAAAAGACAAGTTGGTTGATCAAATTTCAGATATTGCCTATAATAAAAATTATAGCTGGGAAGAACAGGTAAGGAAAAACGTATTTGACCATAAAGCAAGAAACATCGCAAAAGCTTTAAATATAAATATTTGGAAAGATTTATTTAACTACGCAATGCAAAATGATAATTTCTCGGATTGGTATTCGCTGGCTCAAACGGATAATATTGATGAGTTTAGAATGGTTTGTATGCTTGCCGAGAAGTTGCTAGATCTTAAAAACATATCTGCCGGTATTGGTGACGAGCTAGGCTTTAACGGAAATTTCGGAAAACACAGCGATTTATCTATTATTTTGCAAAAAATGAGAGAATTTAATCAAATTGTCAGTATTGATTTGGTTCAAGCCGGTTTAAACTGTCCCGTAACTAACACTAGAAACGCTGCCCTACGCGTAGTTGCATCATGTTATGATGTTCCAAAGAAAATCATTCAAACAATCACTCGCAATAGAGATACGGAGCCAAATAAGGGTTCTATGGAGTATTATAATTCTATCTTAAACATTTCAAGATGCAAATGTTGCGATAATTATATTAAGATCAATACCGTATACGATATGCTAAAAAGAGTAAAAGATTATGTGGAGTCAGATAAAAAAATCGCTAAACTTTTAGGAGATCTGCTTCTTGATGCCGATGAAGTTGGAATAATGCAAGAGTGTTCAAGGCTCCAAAATCTAGTAAAGAACTCTAGCAATGAACATTTTGAAAAAAAATATAGGTGCGTGCGTTTTAGCGATTCAGGCGTATACCTCAAATTTAATGAAAATTTTACTTCCTTGCTCTCTATTGCTTTCAATATTGAAGAGCTATTTGAAAGAGATATGTTTTTAAATGTTAAATCAATTGATATAAAAAGAGGCTATTGTACTAAATTTAAAAATATGTCATACGATAGTAGGGTGGAATTTTTGCAAAATGCATTAGGAAATTATGACGAAAACCTAAGAAATGCCTATTTTGAAGTTATGCAACTAGGAAAACAGGATAAAAACGGGTATGTCGAGTATCCAAAAAATAATCATGATGGATGCCCATATTTTATATATAATGCTTTAAGCGATAGCAATAAGGCAAATATAGAGCTAGTTATTAATGAAGAATGGAGTCATATAGATGAGCCGATATCAAGCTGGCTACATCAATTTATCGTAGAGATGTATCCAGATTTCGGTGATACTTATTTGTGGAATGAAGGTTCTGCTAGCGGCATATACTGTTTTAAAAAGTATGATTTAGAAGGTACGTTGCTTGATAAAGAACTTAATGATTGGGAGCATGATTTTATGTTAAATTCTGAAAATTTTAATGACTTAGACTGGGATCGATTTAATAGCCGGGGTAAGGTACTACATAAAAATCTGCAAGCAATCGTAAAAAATGACTACATAGTAGTATATGCAATGAGCTTTGAGGAGCAATATGGCTCGTTTGACGGTTAGATGCGGCGCTATAAATTTAACC
>NZ_CALKTQ010000167.1 GCF_937997465.1 uncultured Campylobacter sp.
AAAAGTAGGCTAAAATGAAGAAAATTTTGCTCGTTAGCGACGACGTGGAGATGCAGCTAAGTCTCAACGCCGCGCTTTACCGCTTTAACATCCGCATAGTTCGCTTTGAAAATTTAAGCGAGTTAAAAGAGGATTATTATAGCGGCAACCGCTACATCTTTTACGTCATCGACGTAAAGACGAAGGATCTGGCAAATTTTGAGTCGGTCAAATTTCTGCGAGATAACGGGAGTCTAACTCCCGTTATGATCCTTATAGATAAGGCCATCCCCGCGCTTTACAAGAAAATTTACTACGCCAAATACGACGACTTTATGGTAAAGCCTTTTTTGCCCGAGGAGTTTTTGTTTCGCGTGTTTAGAAACTGCCGAATTTTACTTGGGAGCAAATTTGAGCTAAAAAACGGCGCTATATACGACAAAAACAGCCTCACTCTGCACATAAACGGCACAAGTATAATGCTGGGCAAAAAAGAGGGATTGTTTTTAGAAATTTTGGCCAAAAACGCCCCGCACGTAGTCACGATCCAAGAGCTTGAGTGGAGTATCTATAAAGACGAAGAGGTCTCGTCCGATCGCCTGCGCTCGCTCGTGCGCCAGCTGCGCGCGAAGCTACCGTTTGAGCTAATAAAAACCGTGCGCAGTATCGGGTATAGTTTGGAGGAGTAGCTAGAGCTTAGGCAGGATCACCTCTTTTTGCGCGAGCCTTTCAAAGGTGCAGACGTCGCCGTAAATTTTAGCCAGCAGCTCGTCGTTTAAAACCTGTGAGACGCTGCCTTTTGAGACGATCCGCCCGTCGCGGAAAACTATCACTTCGTCGCAAAACCAAAGGATGTGGTTTGGCTCGTGCGTGCAGATGACGATCGTCTTGCCGCCCGCAGCGATCTTTTTTAAAATTTTCCAAAGCGTGATCTGGTTTTTAAAATCAAGCGCGGACGTCGGCTCATCAAGCAAGATGAGCGGCGTATTCTGCGCGAGCGCCCTAGCGATAAAAACGAGCTGCCGCTGCCCGCCGCTAAGCTCGTTCATCTTTTTATCCGCTAGATGCGAGATGCCGATGAACTCCATCGCCTCGCTTACCGCCCTTTTGTCGTCTTTACTAAAGCCAAATAGGCTCTTTACGTGCGTGGAGCGCCCCATCAGAACGATGTCTCTTACGAAAAACGGAAAATGCAGCTCGGTGTGCTGCGCGACGTAGGCGATGTTTTTAGCCATCCATGCGGGGCTTTTGTGCTTCGTATTTTGCGAACCCACATAAATTTCGCCGCCTTTGATACTTAGAAATTTCATACAGCAGTTAAAAAACGTGCTCTTGCCGCTGCCGTTTGTGCCCAAAAGTCCGCATATGCTGCCTCTTTTGATCTCGATGCTTACGTCTTCGAGCCCAAATTCGCCGTAGCTAAAGGATAAATTTTTCGTTTGCAGTATCATTTTAGCAGCTCCTTTGCCTTGCTTCTTAAAAGCGCGATGAGAAAGGGTGCGCCCACCAAAGAGGTTATGATGCCTACGGGAATCTCAGCCATCGCTACCGTGCGCGCGAGCGTATCGACTCGTTCAAGCGCAGAGGCGATCTTGGCCATTGTGCCGCGTATATCTTTTATACTAAACTCTTCGCCTAGTTGTAAAAACATAAAATTTAAAATAAGCCGTTTTGGGTATAATTTTCAAAAATTTTGGAGCGATAAAATGGACAGAAAAGAGCTTCTGGGCGGCGTAAAACGCATCGTTGTAAAGGTCGGCACCTCAACGCTAGCAAACGCGGACGGCTCGCTAAATGAGGATAAAATCAAACAAATCGTGGCAAATTTAAGCGAGCTAAACGAAAATGCCGAAGTGGTCTTCGTAACCTCGGGCGCCGTGGGTGCGGGCATGGGACAGATGAAGCTCGCGCACAAGCCAAAATCCATCGTTGAAAAGCAAGCTCTGGCCGCCATCGGGCAGGTTTCGCTCATACATCTTTATCAAATTTTATTTTGGGCGCATGGCAAAAAGGTCGCGCAACTACTGCTAACCAAAGATGATTTTAGCGACCGTCGCCGCTACCTAAATATGCGCAGCGTCCTACGCTCACTGCTCGCTAAAAAAATCATCCCCGTCATCAACGAAAACGACCCCGTCG
>NZ_CALKTQ010000168.1 GCF_937997465.1 uncultured Campylobacter sp.
AGGTTGAAATCGTTCACGATTTGATTGCTTCCTAAAACTGCTGCAGCTGTAAAATCAGGTGCTTTTTTTGTTACTAACATTTTTTCTCCTTAATAATTTTTATTTGTAGCGAAATTATATCATCTAAAGATTAAAAAGAGCTAAAAACTTAACGTTTTCGTTTTAAAATTTAACGCAAAAATTTAATATCAAATTTACTTAGTTTTTGATATTCTTGCGAAAAATTTTGACCAAAAAGGATAAAAAATGGCAGTAAAAATAACAGACATCTGCATAAGCTGCGGCTCATGCATCGACGAGTGTCCGACGAGCGCTATCGTAGACGACGCAGATAACCCAACCGGCGAGGACGCATACTACGTCTATGCAGATAAATGCGTCGAGTGCGTAGGATTTAACGACGAGCCGGCATGCGCCTCAGCCTGTCCGACCGACGGTTGCATCGTTTGGGACGCTCCTTTTGCAGGACAGCCTTCTCGCGCCGAGATAACTGCAGATATGAGAACGGGCGAAACCGCCGTCATCTCGTAAGCTACGCATCTAAGCCCTTTTGCGGGGCTTATTTTGAAATTTAATTTTTTTTTGATATAATCACCGCCTTGTAAAAACCACAAAAAGGAAATTTTATGCAACAAACGCTTTCTATTATTAAGCCTGATGCCGTAAAAAAGGGCATTATCGGAAAAATCGTGGACAGATTCGAAAGCAATGGACTAAGAATCGCCGCTATGAAAAAAGTCAAACTAAGCACATGCGACGCAAAAGCTTTCTATGCAGTTCACAAAGACAGACCTTTCTTCAACGATTTGGTTGATTTTATGGTGAGCGGACCGGTCGTAGTTATGGTTCTTGAGGGCGACAATGCGGTAGCTAAAAATCGCGATCTAATGGGCGCAACAAACCCAAAAGAAGCAAAACCGGGCACTATTAGAGCCGACTTTGCAGAGAGCATCGACGCAAACGCCGTTCACGGTAGTGATAGCCTAGAAAACGCTAAAAACGAGATTGCATTTTTCTTTGCAACAAGAGAAATTTGCTAAATTTAGGTTAAATTTTGAAAATATCTTTCGCCAAAATTACAAATAACCAAATGCCGTTCGCGTTAAACTTGGACGGATTAAATTTTAACGGCGAACTAAAAAGAGTAAATCAAAATTTAGTTAGTTGCAAAGGCAAGATCGTAGGTGAGATAGCTCACAACTGCGACCGATGCGGCGAAGATATAAATTTAAAGCTTGATGAAGACGTAAATTTGATATTAAGCGACGGAATTTATAAGGATAAAGAAGAAAACCTTGACGATGTAGTCGAGTTTTTCGACGGCTTTATAAATTTAGAAGAAGTATTAACAAGCGAAATAGAAGCTTTTAAGAGCAATTATTTTTATTGTGATAAATGTAAAAATCTATAAAGGAGAATAAAATGGCAGTACCTAAACGAAGAGTAAGTCATACTCGCGCGGCAAAGAGAAGAACGCACTACAAAGTAACGCTTCCGGTTCCCGTAAAAGATAAAGACGGCTCATGGAAAATGCCTCACCGCGTAAATAAAACTACCGGAGAGTATTGATACAAATGACCAGCATTTGCATTGACGCGATGGGCGGCGACTTCGGTCCGCAACCTATTATCGGCGGCGTGATCGAGGCTTTAAAAGAAGTAAAATTTGAAGCCGTTTTGGTAGGCGATATGAAAATTTTAGAGAGCCTTGTTCCGCAAAATTTAAAACAATACGTAAAATTTATTCAAGCCGACGAGGTCGTTTCTATGAGCGACGGCGCCACCGATGCGTTAAAGCGAAAAGAAAGCAGTATTTTTAAGGCTATCGAGCTACTTAAAAATAAACAAACTATGGCCGTAGTTTCGGCGGGACACAGCGGAGCTACGATGAGTCTTGCCACGCTTCGAGTCGGGCGACTGAAAAATGTCTCGCGCCCGGCGATAGCGACTCTAATGCCAAATGTAACCGGCGGCAACACGCTAGTTTTGGACGTCGGCGCAAACGTGGACTGTAGGCCGGAGCATCTATTTCAATTTGCGATAATGGGCGAAGCCTACGCAAAAGAAATTTTAAAAATAAAATCCCCTAAACTAGGACTTTTATCTAACGGCGAAGAGAGCAGTAAGGGCAACGAGGCGACTAAAGAAGCCTTTGAAATGATCTCAAAACTCGACAGCTTCGTAGGCAACGCAGAAGGAAATCAGGTTTTTGACGGAAGTGTCGATGTCGTTATTTGCGATGGATTTGTCGGAAATATCCTACTAAAAACAAGCGAAGGCGTAGCTGACGCGATAACTAAAATCATCAAAAAACATGTTAAAAAATCCCCGGTCGCTATAGCAGGCTCGCTTCTCATGAAAAAAGTTTTTAAAACATTAAAACAGCAAGTTGATTACGACGAATATGGCGGTGCACCGCTACTTGGCGTGAACGGCTGCGTCATAATAAGCCACGGTAAAAGCACACCAAAAGCTATCAAAAACGCGATATTTCAAGCTCTAAAATTCGCAAACTCCGATATAAATAAAGTCATCGAAGACGAGCTTTCGCACTTTGCAAAATAAAATTACAAAGAAAAATTTAATGCCAAAAGCCTCGCTAATATCCATAGCCGCATACGCTCCACCTAAAATTTTAACAAATTTCGATCTTGAAAAAATGGTGGAAACCAACGACGAGTGGATAGTTAAGCGTACAGGTATTAGCCAACGACGCATAGCACAGGATGAAAATACGAGCGATCTTGGCACGAAAGCAGCACAGTTAGCGCTTGAAAGAGCAAATTTGACCGCAAAAAATATCGACGCCATTATTTGCGCGACCATCTCGCCAGATCACTTTTGTATGCCCTCAACGGCGTGCAAGATCGCTAAAAATTTAGGTATAAATGCCATTACAGCATTTGATATAAGCGCGGCATGTACGGGTTTTATTTATCTGCTTGAGCTTGCAAAATCACTAATTGAAAGCGGAAGCAAAAAAAACGTATTGATAATCGGAGCCGAAAAACTAAGTAAGATCGTCGATTGGACCGATAGAACGACTTGCATACTATTTGGCGACGGAGCGGGTGCAGCAGTCGTAAGCGCTAGCGAAGAAAACGAAATAATCGACGTTCACACTGCAGCCGACGGCAACTACGCAAACCTGCTCATAACTCCAGGTGGCGAAGAGAAATTTATTAAGATGTCGGGCAACGAGGTCTTTAAAATCGCAGTCCAGACGCTAACCAAAGACGTCGTAGATATCCTAGAAAAAAATCAAATTCCAAGCGATAAAATAGATCTTTTTATACCTCATCAGGCAAATTTACGCATCATCGAAGCAGTCAAGCAACGCTTAAATTTTACAAACGAACAGTGCGTCGTAACCGTCGGAAAATACGGCAACACAAGCTCAGCCTCTATACCTATGGCGATGAACGACGCATATGAAGCGGGCAGACTTAAAAAAGGCGATTTGCTTTTACTAGATGCGTTCGGTGGCGGCTTTACGTGGGGTTCGGCACTACTGAAATTCGGCGGCGAAACCGTAAAGAATTTTTAATTTTGTAATTATATTTTAATTTATACGCTCAAATTTTCAAAACCCAAACAACTATTTTCATTATCTTTGATAAATACGCCGTATAGCTTACATACCTAAAAAGCTAAATTTAGCTCGGCGGGGGTATAATAACAAAAATCCGCGGAAGGCAAAAAATGGTAGTCAGTAAAATCTACGAAATCAACTCTTGCGACGACATGGAGCTAGGCGTCAAGCGCTTTACAAATTTACACTTTAAACTATGCTACGACGATGACAAACCGGTTAACGCCATAGTTTTTATAGTACCTGGATGCGGCGGCGACGTCGATAAGGCATACAGAGACCACTTAGCCGAATTTACGGCGAGGGAATATAACGTAGCCGTGATTAATGTAGATTATCATCATATTTACAACAGATTAGTTACGGGCGCTAGATACTATATGGACGAATTTGATCAAGAAATTTTAAGAGAAAAATGCCGAGAGATCAACCTACAACTAGGCGGCGACCTGAGCTCGCTAAAAAATTTCGATAAGCTAAACGGCGTTTTGTCTGCTGTTAGTAACTATATAGATAACAATAAAAATAGCGGAGCATTTCCAAAAGATTTTGTTTTAAATTTATCCCTTACGATTGATCCGATAAAAAACGAATATCAAAATTTCGGCATTATGCAGGCGCAGGATTTGATAAACGCCCTACTTTTTATAAAGACAAATGCGCCGTTTAAAGCGATTAAAAATTTAAACGAACTACCAGTCGTCATGATCGGCAGCTCCCACGGAGGCTATCTATCGCATATGGCCGCCAAAATAGCTCCGTGGCTCATAGACGGCATCGTCGACAATAGTAGCTACGCCAAATATCCGCTCAGGATCGTGGGATTTGGTAAGGAGCTTGACTATATGAATCACTGCTGCTCATCAAACGATATGCTTTTTAAACATATAAATTTTTTCATCTCCGACAAGACGCTTTGGACCTTAAAAGATGGCTCCGATAAGAGATTTATGCCCGCACACGAAAAGATACGTTATATTTTAAATTTAGACCACGTAAAAGTCCAAAGCAAATATCCAAAGCCGATTTATCTAAGCTATCACTATGCCGGAGACGATATCGCTCCTATCGCTGATAAATCGGAACTTTATAACGAATTTGACGCTTGCGGAATAGATGCGACGTTAAAAATAATAAAAGACGAAAGCGAGCTTGACGGAAAATTTATCAAATCACTAACTCACGGCTTTGATATGTCCATTAAAACGCTAATCTCAAAAGAACTTCCGCCGATGTTAGCCAAGATTGCAGCTCGCCAAAAACAACCTTGCGAGGATAAAAGCATAAGCTATATCTCGGAGAATTTAGAATATAAATTTTTAGAAGCTAATAATAAAATCAATCTGCAAGTTTCAAAAATATGGCAAAACGGCACGATAGTTAAAAAAACATATAAAATCCACTCTTGCGACGATACAGAGCTTGATATAAAGCGCGAAAGTTTGCTTGAATTTAATCTTTGCTTTGATAGTAAAAAGCCGGTTACGTCAATAGTTTTTATAATCCCTGGCTACGGAGGAGACGCGGACAGCAACTACCGCGAGCACTTAGCGCAGTTTGTCGCGAGCGAATTTAGCGCAGCTGTAGTAGGCGTAAACTACCACTGTATCGGCGATAGACCGCAAACAGGAGCGACGATATTTTTTGACGATTTAGATAGATCGATATTAAAAAAAGAATGCGCCAGGTGCGGCATAGAGCTCCAGGAAAATTTAAGCGTAATCGATACGCAAACACTACTTGATATCGACAATCTAATAGACGCAAGAAAACGCGATAAGATAGCACCTCAAGACTTGTCTCTTAAACTATCTATTTCCCTTCAACCGACTAAAAACGAATATCAAAATTTCGGCATTATGCAGGCGCAGGATTTGATCAATGCGCTACTTTTCGTAAAAGCCAACGCTCCTTTTGAGTGCACAACCGACATAAACGACCTACCAGTCGTCATGATCGGCAGCTCGCACGGAGGCTATCTATCGCATATGGCCGCCAAAATCGCCCCATGGCTCATAGACGGCGTCATAGATAACAGCAGTTATGCGCTAGCGCACTGGCCTTTTATCGGCTTTGGCAAAGAGATAGATTACATGAAATATTACAGCGGTTACACCAGCGAATGCTATCACAATATCGAGCTTTATTTATTCGACAAGACGCATTGGACGCTAGACAAGGCTTCGCCGGCTTATTTTTCTAAATCGAGGAAATATATAAGAGAAATTCTAGTGCCGCAACACCTCAAAGTCCAAAGCGGCTATAAAAAGCAAATTTACACGAGTTACCATTACGCTTATGACGATTTTTACGCTCCGGCTAGCGAAAAACAACGACTCTACGACGAACTGAAAAATTTAGGCTACGACGCTACTCTAAATATAATAGAAAATGAAAGTCAGCTTGACGGTAAATTTATCAAAACGCTAACGCACGGTTTAGATATGTCGATAAAAACGCTAATCTCAAAAGAGCTTCCGCCGATGCTGGCCAAAATCACAGCTCGACCGAAACAGCCTTGCGAGGATAAAAGCATAAGTTACGTTTCAGACGATTTAGAATATAAATTTTTTGAAGCGAACGACAAGATAAATTTAGAGATAAAAGAACAAAATCTACCGCAGCAAAATCATGATAATAAATAAAATATACGAGATCCCATCCTGCGACGATGTAGAGCTTGGCATAAAGCGAGATTCGTTACTTGAGTTTAAGCTCTGCTACAACGATGAAAAGCTGGCTAGAGCCCTAGTTTTCGTAGTGCCTGGGCTTGGCGGAGATGCGAACGAAAACTATAGAGAGCACTTAGCGCAGTTTGTCGCGAGCGAATTTGAGGTAGCCGTAGCGAGTCCGAACTACCACTGTATCGGCAACAGGCCGCAAACGGGGGCGAAGTATTTTTTAAACGATTTAGACAAAATCATCCTGAAAAACAAATGCTCGAAAATCGGTATAGAAATCCCAAACGATATCAGCTACGGCGAACTCTCAGTGCTAGATACCTATCTGGGCAATATAAAAGCGAGCGGCGGTTTGCCGAGTGATTTTAAATTAGAAATATCCGTAACGCTGCAGCCGACCAAAAACGAGTATCAAAATTTCGGAGTTATGCAGGCTCAAGACGTGATAAATGCTGCGCTTTTTATCAAGGCAAATCCGCCGTTTAAACCCGCGACCGATATAGACGAGCTGCCCGTGGTCCTAGTCGGTAGCTCGCACGGCGCATACATAAACGCCTTAGCAGCTAAATTTGCTCCGTGGCTCGTGGATGGCCTCATCGACAACAGCAGCTACGCGAAGCTAAACTGGGAGCTCATAGGCCTAGGCAAGGAGATAGATTATCTCAAATTTCGCGAATACTCGACCGATATATATTTTAAAAATATCAAAATTTACGTCTTTACCAAAACGATGTGGACGCTACTGGATAAATCCTCGCCTCGATATTTCTCGCAGGCACGCGAAGATATACGAAACGCCCTAGACGCCGCGCATCTAAAAGTCCAAAGCGCATATCCAAAGCCTATCTATGTCGGCTACCACTGCGCCGTAAACGACCACTGCGCGTCGCCCAAGGAAAAAGCACAGCTCTACGAGGAGCTACGCAAACTCGGCTTTGACGCGACCTTGCATATGATAAAAGACGAGAACGAGCTTGACGGTAGGTTTCTCAAAAAGCTAACGCACGGCCTAGAGATGTCTATCAAGCTTTTGATCGCCAAGGAGCTACCGCCGATACTAGAAAAGATAGCATCTCGCGAGAAGCAAATTTGCAAAAACAAAAGCATAGCCTATCGCTCAGACGAGCTGGAATATAAATTTTCGGAGGCAAACGGCAAGATAAATTTGGAGATAAAAAGATGATTTTGTTTGTAAAATTTACGTTTGCTAGGGGCTAATTTGAGCGGAAAATTTGATAAAAGAAAATTTAAGAGGCAAAAGCCGCGCGCCAACTAAAAGCAATTTTATATGCAAATTTGACAAAAAACTCAAGCCTAATTTACTCCAAACTAAAAAACCGCCTCATCTTACGCTTCCAGTCGTCTTTTGGTATTTCCGTATCGTTTGGGTCGTCGCTCCAAACCTCGTGTTTGTCCTCAAAAAATATCGCAGACCTTTGAGCTTGCGGCATAAATTTCGTCTTGTCCTCCACGGGGATTTTATTCGCCCGAAAATACTGCAACAGCTCAAAATAATCATCTCTACTATAGCAATTTACCAAAAAATAATTTCTATTTTTCATCCTTATGACGAAATTTTTACGCAGTAGCCATAGCGGTTCGCCGGATTTTTTGAGTTTATAGATTTTAAACGGTAGCGCAAATATCAAATAAACTAAAAGATATCTTATAAAGTCTTTCGTTTTATTAAAATGCACGCCGATAGAGGACTTTTTATAGAGCTGATACGGTGTAAAAAAGTGGAACCTGCCGTATCTGCTATCAAGCTCGCTAATAACGCAAAAATAGACCTTTTCTACGTCTTTTACGAGGGCGATTTTCTCCTCGCTCTCTACTTTGTTTGCGTAGATGTACTCTATATGATAGATTTGCTCGCTAGAAAAACTAAAAAAGCTCGGTTTTTGTTTAAAAACTCGCGGCGCGAAAATATAAGTATTGTGCAGGTCGGATAATAAAAGACATGCGGGCAAAGCAATAAGATAAATACGGTGTAAAAGCTCATAGTCGCTAAAAGCATATACAAAAACAAAAATCGAGTAAAAAATAATATAACATCCCGCCAAAAACAGCGCGCCGTAGTCATTTATGATTATCGGATTTTCGTCGTAGTTTCTCAAATTTACCTCCAAATTTCGCTTCACGCAGTCAAGCACAACAAAAGGCGAGCGAGAGCTAAATTTAACTCGGTAAATTTAAGACCGACTCATCGTAAAACCAAAGCAAATTTAAGCGGCCGCCCCCAAGCCAAAGCCGCTTAAATTTGAGTAAAGAGCAAAATTTGACGCGCCCCGAATTTAAGCCCTGAGTTTAAATTTACCCGAAGCAAATCCAAATTCGCGCGGCGCGTCTAGTCAAATTTACCCGTTTTTCCTTGCAAATTCTTTCATAAACTCAGCCAAAGTCCGCACGTTTTCGATACTCACGGCGTTGTAGATAGACGCTCTGATGCCGCCTACGTGACGGTGCCCTTTTAGGCCCAGCATGCCCGCATTTTCGGACTCGGCGATAAAGGCCGCCTCCAGCTCGCGGTTTGCGATGGTAAAGCTAACGTTCATCAGCGAGCGGCTATCTTTTTGCGCGTGACCTTTATAAAAACCGCCAGAACCGTCGATCGCGCCGTAAAGCAGCGCCGCCTTTTGCTCGTTTATCTCGTTTATCGCTGCTAGACCGCCCTGCTCTTGCACCCAGCCCAGCGTCAAATTTAGCAGATATATGCCAAAGGTCGGCGGCGTGTTATATAGCGATGCGGCGCTAGCGTGCGTGTCGTAGCGAAGCATCGTCGGAGTGCGCTCCATGCAGGCTCGCTCTAGCATATCTTTGCGGATGATAACGATGGTTACGCCGCTTGGGCCGGCATTTTTTTGCGCGCCGCCGTATAGCAGCCCCACGTCCGTGAAATCAACCGGCCGCGAGAAAAAATCGCTCGACGCATCGACTACTAGCGGAGCCTTTGAGCGAGGCAGCTCGCGGTACTGCGTGCCGTAGATAGTGTTATTAGTGCAGACGTAGCCGTATGCGGCATCATCGCTAAATTTAACCTCAGGGATGCGGTCGTAGGAGGTCTCTTTGCTGCTAGCGACCACTTCGTATCTTGCGCCGACGTTTGGGCCTCTTTTGATCGCTTTGCTCGTCCAGACGCCCGTGTCGGCATACTGCGCGACGCCTTTGGCGGCTAAATTTAGCGGTATCATCGCAAACTGCAAATGCGCGCCGCCTTGCAAAAATAACACGTCGTACTCTTCGCCGATGCCGTATAGCTCGCGCGCCTTTGCCATCGCGCCGTAGTGCACCTCTTCAAAAATCTTGCTTCGGTGGCTGATTTCCATTATCGAAAAGCCCTTGCCCTGATAGTCTGTGAGCTCGTTTTGCGCGCGCTCAAGCACGCTAAGAGGCAAAGCCGAAGGTCCCGCGCTAAAATTTAGCTTTCTATTCATCCAAACTCCTTTCAAATTTGAGCTGATTTTAGCGTTATTTGCGTTAAAAAATCATTTCGCGTCGCAAGGTCGGCGGCAAAAGCTCGCAAATTTTACACTTTAAGCTACCTTTTGATACAATTTTTCATATTAAGGAGCGAAATTTGATAGAGATCGAGCGTAAATTTATCCTGCGTAACGCCGCCGTCATAAACGAGCTAAAAGCCCGCGATATCGACGTCCAGCAAAAAGAGGTGACGCAAATTTACGTCAAAATCACTCCGCTTGAGGAGATTAGATTTCGCGAGGCTTCTGGCGTTTTTACGATCACGCAAAAATCAGGCGTTGGTCTAGCGCGCGAGGAAAATGAGAGCGAAACGGATGCCAAAAGCTTCAAAAAAGCCCTAAAAAACGCGGTCGCCGCTCCTATAAAAAAGACGAGATTTTTATTTCGGCTTGACAGCGCCGCCTGCAACGTCGATATTTTCCACGGCGCTTTAGAGGGGCTTGTAACCTTTGAGGCCGAGTTTAGCGGCGAGCGCGAGGCGGCAGAGTTTGACCCGCCTGAGTTTATCGCCGCGCACATAGCTAGCGAGGTCACGGAGGATGAGCGCTATAAAAATAAAAATTTAGCGCTTTTTGGCTTGCCGCAGGGCGAATTTGACGCGCAAAAGAGCATTGAGATTTTACAAAATAGCCCAGAGCTAGAGCTAAATTTACCAAGCTACATCGGCGCGATGGACGCGATGCGGACGGTGTTTTTTCAGATTTTTGCACAGCTAAACAAATACCTAAACGAATACGCAAGCTCTGGCGATACTGAGGCGCTACACCAGATCCGTATAAATATACGCAAAACGCGCTCTTTGCTTAAAATTCTCACTCCCATTTTTGACCAGAAAACGGCTTGCTATTTTCTGCTAAATTTTAAAAAACTAGCCGAGCTAACCAACCAAAAGCGCGATATAGACGTGTTTTGCGAGTTTTTGCAAAGCCAAAAAGGCTTTGAGTCACTAGCTAGCGAGCTGGAAAATTTAAGCAAAACCCTAGCCCAAAGCGTCCAGGCCGAGCTACAAAGCGACGAAGCGAACGAAATTTTGCGCGACTGGGAGGTATTTTTACGCGAGGGAAGCGACTTTTTTAAAGGCAAGCTAGGAGACGCACCGATAAAAAAACTCGCCGCAAAATCCATGCGAGCTCAAATTTTACGCCTCAAAAAATCTCTCTCAAATTTGAGCGAAACTACCGAAAACGCGCAGTTTCACAAGTGCCGCATCGAGATAAAAAGACTAAGGTATCTAAGCGAGATTTTTGGTGGCGGTTTTGATTTTGCTGCAGCTAAAAAATGCTTTAAAAAGAGCAAAATTTTACAAGAAACCTTTGGCTCGCTACAAGACGCCGACATCTGGCTAGGCCTGCTAGCGCACGTAAAAAGCGGCGCCGAGCAAAAGCGCATAGACAAACTCCAAGCTAAAATTTACAAAAAAATCTACGAGCTGCGAAGCGAAATTTTAGACTCAAAGCCTAAAATTTTAAAAAGCCTCACAAAGCTTTCGCGCGGCTTAAAAATCTACTATATCTAAAGAGAAAAAATGGAAAAACAAGAAAAAATAGTTCAGATGTTTAACGACATCGCGCCCACCTACGATCTAGCCAACCGCGTGCTGAGCATGGGTGCGGACGTGAGCTGGCGCAAGATCGCGTGCAAAACGGTATTATCAAATTTCAAAGACTCAAGCGTAAATATCGTCGACGTCGCATGCGGCACGGGCGATATGATGGGCTTTTGGCAAAAGATGGCGGGCGAATTTAACGCAAAAATCGAAAATCTAATCGGCGTCGATCCCTCAAGCGGCATGCTCGCGGTCGCTAAACAAAAATTTCCCGAGTTTAAATTTATCGAGGCGCTAGCGACGCAAACAACGCTTGATAGCGGCTCGATGGACGTGCTAAGTATCAGCTACGGCATCAGAAACGTAGTCGAGCGCGAGGCGGCTCTAAGAGAGTTTAACAGAGTGCTAAAAACGGGCGGGTATGTCGTGGTGCTAGAATTTACTAAGCGCAAAAAAAGCGGGATTTTAACGGGCGCTCGCGACTTTTATCTAGGTAAAATTTTGCCTAAAATCGGCGGCTTTATCTCCAAAAATCAAGAAGCCTACGAGTATCTGCCAAGCTCGATCGAGGGCTTTTTAGACGCCAAAAGCTTTGCGGACGAACTCGCCGCCGCTGGCTTTGAGATGCGCCTTTGTAAGAGCTTTTCGATGGATATTTCTACTCTTTTCATCGCGCAAAAGGCCCGTGAGTGCTAAGCGTCAGCGAGCTAAACGAGCAGGCCAAAACGCTGCTTGAGACGACGTTTTCGTACGTCGAGGTAGAGGGCGAGATCTCGCGGCTAGTGAGGCACGGCTCTGGCCACTGGTACTTCACGCTAAAAGACGAAAAGGCCGCGATCTCGGCGGTCATTTATAAATTTAACGCCGCTAAGCTCAAATTTGATGTCACGGACGGCATGAAAGTCGCTCTCTACGGCAAAATTTCGCTCTACTCGCCAAGCGGCAGCTATCAGTTTATCGCGACCCTGATACGCCCCAGCGGCGAGGGCGAGCTCGAACTTGCCTTTAAACAGCTAAAATCGCGGCTTGAGAGCGAAGGGCTTTTTGATATCTCGCACAAAAAACCGCTACCCAAATTTCCGCGCAAGATCGCGCTTATTACCTCAAAAACATCAGCCGCACTGCAAGATATGCTGCGTATCGCTTCGCAGCGCTGGGCGCTATCGGAAATTTTAGTTTTTGACTCGCTAACGCAGGGCGAAACCGCGCCCGCCTCGCTCATACGCGCGCTAAAAAAAGCCGACGCAAGCGGAGCCGACGCGATCGTGCTGGCGCGAGGAGGCGGTAGCAGAGAGGATCTGTGGTGCTTTAACGACGAAAATTTAGCCCGAGAGATCTACGCGGCGCGCACGCCCGTGATATCGGCCGTCGGGCACGAGATTGATTACGTGATCAGCGACTTTGCGGCTGATTTTCGCGCCCCGACACCAAGCGCGGCGATGGCTGCGCTACTGCCTGATATGGGCGAGCTAATGCAAAGCATAGATAGGCTAAGCGAGGCGGCGGACGCGGCTTTTATGCGCGTTTGGGAGCGTAAATTTAACGCTCTGGCGATGATGAGAGCAAGATTTTCTCAGGCGAGCCTCACGCAAAAAATCGCTCGCAAGGAGCAAATTTTGCTAAATTTACGGCAGGCTTTAGACGCCGCCGTGCAAACTAAGCTGCTCAAATTTGAAAACGCGCTCAAACTCGCCCGCGCCGCATACGCGCAGCAGGAGTCCTTTTTCGCGCAGATTTCAAATTTCGTCCGAGTGCGCAAGGGCGGCAAAACGGTAAATCTAAGCGAGCTAAAACCGGGCGACCGCATCGCGCTAAGCTCGGTAAACGCAAGCAAAGAGGCGGAAATTTTATAATCAAATTTGACCCAGCCGAAACCACGGCTCAAATTTTTAGACGGGTTAAAAATTTTTAAGCTAAAAATAGTAAGATAATAACGCAAATCAAAATTTAAAGGAGCGATATGAAAACGAACGTAAAATTTTTACTAGCCGCGTGCGCCGCGATGCTGATAACCGGCTGCGCAACGGAGAGATCGCGCGTGGTTGAAACGCCAAAAGTCCAAACCCTAAACACCAACTATCAAGGACAAAAGATCGCCGTCTCGATCGGCCGCTTTAGCAACCAGTCCTCATACCAAAACGGCGTATTTTCAGACGGCGAGGACAGACTAGGTAACCAAGCCCAAACCATCCTCATCTCAAATTTACAACAAAGCGGACGCTTTTCGGTGCTTGACCGCAGTAACATGCGCGCCATCAAAGAAGAAAGCGCGCTAAACAAAGAGGCGCAAAACATCAAGGGCGCAAGATACGTCATCACGGGCGACGTGACGGAGTTTGGCCGTAAAACAACTGGCGATCACCAGCTTTTCGGGATACTTGGCAAAGGCAAAACCCAAACCGCCTACGCGAAGGTAAATCTTAACGTCGTGGACGTGAAAAACTCCGAGGTGATCTATTCCACTCAGGGTGCCGGCGAGTATGAACTATCAAATCGCGAGGTGCTGGGCTTTGGCGGAAGCGCGGGATATGATTCGACGCTAAACGGCAAGGTGCTAAGCCTAGCCATCATCGAGGCCGTAAACAACCTAACGCGTGGGCTTGAAAGCGGCGCTTTCAACGCGAAATAAGGATAAATTTTGCGCTTTAAAACTCTAGCAAATTTCGCGCTCGCCTCCGCCGCCGCCATGCTACTATCTGGCTGCGCGGACGACTCGCCTAGACAGCTATACTACTGGGACGGCGCATACACGGGCTCGGTCTACGAGTACCTAAGCGAAGAGGGCGACGCGGGCGCACAGATCGCAGCACTCGAGGAGAGCCTGCAAAAAGCCTATCAAAGAGCCGCCAAAGTCCCGCCGGGACTGCACGCGCATCTAGGCTTGCTCTATCTCTCGCAAGGAAACGGGGCAAAATTTAAAGCCTACGTCGAAAAAGAAGCCGAGCTTTATCCTGAGTCGCGCGACTACGCTATGTTTTTGC
Organism: uncultured Campylobacter sp.; assembly: GCF_937997465.1. Taxonomy (GTDB): domain Bacteria; phylum Campylobacterota; class Campylobacteria; order Campylobacterales; family Campylobacteraceae; genus Campylobacter_A. The sequence goes on from NZ_CALKTQ010000168.1 coordinate 14,280, forward strand.
TAAATCAAAATAGCAAAACCAAGGGCGTGGCAGGCAAAACTGCGGCAAATTTGGGCGAGCAGACGAAGGAAAAAGCAGGCGCGAACGAGTCAAATTCAAGCGACAAAAGTTCAAATTTAGGCGAGCACACGAGCAAGCAAAATTTGAAAAACAAGCAAACAAAACCTGCCAAAACGAGCAAAACCGCAAAAGGAAGCCAAAATGAAAAATAAAATAAAATCGGCGCTTCTTGGCGCGTTTGCGGCGCTATTTCTGGGAGCGTGCGCAGGCTCGCAGCCAGAGATTTACGACTATTCGGCGTTTTTACAGACCAAGCCTCGCTCGATCGTAGTCGTGATGCCAACCAGCGACTCGTCTGAGATAAAGGCCTCCGCGGCGGTGCTAGCAAACGCGCTCTATCCGCTTAGCGAGGCGGGGGATTACGTATTTTC
>NZ_CALKTQ010000169.1 GCF_937997465.1 uncultured Campylobacter sp.
GGTAGTTCAGCCATATTAGGTAGTTCCTGGATTTCGTCAAAAATATAAACCGTATCTTCAGACTCTGCATACTTTTCATTAAACATAAATTTATAAAACAAAAACGAATAATTGGTAACTTGAATAGAATATTCTTTAAAGCTTTCGCTATTGCTTTTTTCAAGCGCAAGGTTGCTGGCGATATATTCTCGTTTATTGGTATCGACTATATCTAACTCGTTTAAAAAATCTTCTATTAGGATGTCAGGAAAATCTATTGTTAGTTTTTTAACAGTTACTTCAACTATCTCCTTGTTTAAAGGTAAAATTTCGGAGCCAATTTCCGAGCCCATAAAAATAGCAAGCTTATCTAAATCTAAATAGTTACTTTTGCCGATTCCTAACACGTAGTCTGGCATATCTTTGATTGCCTTAGCTTCAAGAAATATACTTTTAGCTAAAGAATTATTGCTAGTAGCTATTATTGCTCTTTGAGCCGTCTTTTCATCAATCAGCTTCTTTGCAAGCATTAAAGCCGAAAAACTTTTACCAAACGCCGTAGGCATCTCGAAAACACAATATTTGTTTTCTTTTATCATATCTGCCGCATAATCGACGAAATCTTTTTGTTCAGGCCTAAGTTCCATTGTTTATTCCTTTTATTAATTAATTTATTTTATTTTTTACTATTGACAAAACTTAATTTATAATGGTAGAATAACATAATCTTATAAAAAAAAAAATGGAAAATTTAAAAATATCCTTTTTTCTCGATAGTCCTTTGCTAATCGGCAGATTTAGCACTATCGACTCTATTTTAGTCAATCTTTATGTCAAGAGGCACTTTGGTAAAAATATCGAAATCGAAAAACTCTATGATTTTGATTTTATAGAAAAATATGAAGACGGCTACTGTGGATCTATTTGGTTCGTAGAAAAAAACGATCAGGTGTCGCTTGAAAACCGATGTGTCGTTAAAAAACCAGAATACGAGTATCTCAACGAGCATAGAGCAAATAAGATAGAATACGCCATAGGTAGCGGCGAATTTAAAGCCTATAACATTTGGAACGAGCTTTTAAGGGCTCCTAAGATCTATTTTTACGTTAGAGGCAAAAAAGAGATCATCGAAGATCTCTTGCAGGATCTAAAATTTTTAGGCAAAAAAACATCTATTGGATATGGGCAAGTTTATTCTTTCCTGGTAGAAACGATTACTGACGATAAATCCGTGTTTTTAGACGAAAACACTCCAGCGCGACCAATTAGCGTAAAAAATTATCCATCTTTAAAAAATGCAAGACTTGCTTACTACAATAATAAAGTTCCTTATTGGGCGAATTGGACAAAAGAGGCGTGCTATATGCCAAATTCATCTCTAACAGAAACTATTTATCTGGGTAAAGAAAAACCGGCCATCGACGAAAAGTATTTAAACGAATATCACTCGGCTATAAATTTCGTATATGACGTTTTGCATGCAGATAAGGCTAATTGGCAAGAGATAAATTTAAAAGAAAAGGCAAACAAAGAAGATCTAATTATCGACGGACAACCGCATCTTTGCGCATTTTCGGGAGAGCACTCCAAAGAGGGAATTTTATGCAAAAGTATAGAAAAAACGATTGGCTCGACCTTTACCGACTACGCTTTTTTGAATAAATCCAAATTTATATCAAAGCAGACTTTTTGGACGCTCCAGTGCGGCGTTAATAGTAGAGTAGGTAAAAAAGCTTTAGGCTTTCACATAGTTGATAAAAACGGCATAACCTATGTTATGGGGAAGAATAAAACCAAAAGCATAGAGCAGGCTATCCAAGATGCCTTGTTGCCTTTTAATTTGGCACTTAAAACTACGCCAAATAATCAACACGTAGTTTTTAAATCAAATTTAACTCTCTCGAAAGATTTTATAGCTTGCCAATACGGAAACGAAACTTATTATTTCGGGTACGAAGAAGCCAAAGAGTGCCTAAAGAGAGTTGAGGAGATCATAAAAAATCATCCGATAACAAAAAGCCACCTTATACCCAATCCACAAATTGACTCCCCTTTTATAAATTTAAAAAAAGATGCAAAAAACAAAGAGACTATCCAAGCTATCAGCGATTTTTACAAACAGTATAGTAAAGACGTTAGGGTCGGAGCTTATATTCTTACAATAGGAGAAAAACAATAATGCGTATAGTTTTGACATTTACCGAAGACGTAAGCGAGATAAAGCCTAGAGACGTGCGTAACTTTTGTGGCTCTATTACGGAACAAAAATTTAACGATATAATCATGTATCATGGTAACGACGCACCGCCAATTATATATAAAAAACCGTTCAAATATGCTATTGAAATTCTTTTTTATGAAAATAATTTCTTTGCGTTTCAACATCTTATGGAAAAGCTTGAGCAGCACAAAAAGGACTTTTTTGGTAGAAAAATAAAAAAGATAATTCCGAAAGAAGACGGATATATGCCGCCGTTTTATCTCGGGTCTCAAACGATAGAGTACTCTACTAGAACGCCAATCATAATAACTGCAAATAAAATTGAACACAATATGAAATACTATTTTGAGAAAAACGAGAAAATTAAAGACTATATATCATATAGAATAAAAAGAAATTTAGCTTATCAACTAGAATGCTATACTAAATTTAAGCAAAATTTTGAAAATCTTATTCTAAATTTTAAGGACTTTAGAATTATTACAGAAAAGTATAAAGAAAATATCAACTATATAGGGCTTTGGGCAAATTTTACATCCAACTATCAGCTCCCGGAGATGATAGGATACAAAAACGGCCTAGGCTATGGACAATTATTGCAAAATTCAAAAATAGATATCAAAAAATAAAAACCAAAAGGAGATGTCATGCTAAAATACTATAAAATCAAATTAGTTATTAAGACAGTTAGCCCAATCGCAATCATTGAAAACAATGATACCGAGCCAGGCGGAAACATTGTAACGCGCATTAAAAAAACGGCCGCAGTTAATCAAGACGGCAGTGACGTAAAAATAGACTATATCCCTTATTTGCCTGCAAACGGCATTAGGGGATTATTGCGCCGCTTGGCAACAAAAAAGCTAGTCGATGCCGTAAAAGAAAATGACAAGATTGAAGAGCTAAAAGACACTGATCTTCACGCAATGTTAAGCGGTAGCGGCGCAAGTAAGTCAGGGCTTAAATTTAAAGAAATCGAAGAAACCAGAGAAAAAAATCCGATTTTATCACTATTTGGCACAGGCATACTAATAGCTGGAAAATTAAAAGTAGCAGACGCTATTCCTGAAGATAAAAAAAATGCTAAAAATTTAGTCAGAAGGCAAACTTTTGTCAAGGTAGACGATATTTTGATGGGAACTAAATTTAGTCAACTTTATACAAAAAAACAGATCGAAGATTGGGAAAAAAGTGTTGAGGAAAACTCTGAAGCACGCAAAAAAGACCGCGACGCTAAAAAACTTGCAAAAGAGACAACTGAATCTTTTAATGAAGATGCGAAAACCAAAAAATCGTCAATTCAGCACTTCGCCCAAAGGGAATATATAGTATCTGGAGCAACTTTTAACGGTGGCTTTTTCTTAGAAAAAGTGTCAAAACTCGAGTTGGGGATGTTCTTGCACGCCCTTGAAGGTTTTATAGAAAGCGGTCGACTCGGATCTAGTCAAAACATAGGATTTGGAGTTATCGATATACGTATAGAAGATGCAAACAAAAGTACGAGCTTAACAATGCAAAGATCAAGCGACAACAGCTATATCTTTAATGCTGAATTGAGCGTAAAACTTAAAAACGAATTTGAAGAGGCATACATGGCTTATTCTGAATTTCTAAAAAAAGCCACCAAAGAAAATATAGAGCTTATTTCTAAATTTTAAACTTTAAATTGATATACTCGGTTCAAAATATACCGAGTATATTTCTATAATAGTCAAGTTATTTAACTTATTATTGTTAATTAAAATGTTTTAAATAGTTTTATGAAATTTTAAAATTTAATTAAGTTTTTTTATTTTTTAGAAAAAATAAAATTAAATAAAAAAAGAAGTTTTTTAATTTTTATAGGAGCTTATATTTTAATTTTATTTCTTTTTAATATCTTTTTAGAGTTATCCTATATTTTTCCAAAACTTTTAAAATATGAGCATTATTTTTTTAGTAATCATTATGGACTAGCAAGAAGCAGAACTATTTTAGGAGAACTTTATCATATAATTATTATAC
>NZ_CALKTQ010000170.1 GCF_937997465.1 uncultured Campylobacter sp.
TAAAAATGATTTTTTACAAGCTCAAATCAGCTCATTGGAAAACGAGATTATAAACTCATCGCTTATTGAAGGCGAAATACTCGATAGAGCAAGCGTTCGCTCATCGATAAAAAAGAAACTAGACGAAAAGTTTGACGGCTTGGCCGATACTAGCTCGACTAGACAAACCGATAATTTAATATCAATATTACTAGACGCAAATTTAAATAAAACGCCTATGAGTATCGAAAGATTGCACGGTTGGCATAATGCTATATTTGAGAGCGGATATAGCGGTTTATTTAAAATCAAAGTAGCTCAATTTAGAGATAGCCAAATACAAGTTGTTTCTGGGGCAATGACGCGCGAAAAGATTCATTATGAAGCTGTTCCACCAAAACATATTGAAAAAGATATGAAGTTATTTTTGGATTTTATTAATAATAGTCAAGAAAATGCTTATGTAAAAAGTGCGATAGCTCATCTATGGTTTGTAGTTATGCATCCATACGATGACGGTAACGGTAGAATAACAAGGGCGTTGGCGGACTATTGCTTGCCGAATAATAATATTAAATTGTATTCTATTTCTAGCATTATTCAAAGCAACAAAAAAGCTTATTACGAGAAGCTAGAACAGACGACCAAACTTGTGAGTAATCCAAATTGTGATTTTACGGCGTGGATTAAATGGCATTTAGAAATAACGAACCATGCCATCAAAGATAGTATCAATCTTATAAAGAATATTGCCTTTAAGACCGATTTTTGGGATAAATTTAGAACTTGTAATTTAAACAAGACCCAACAAAAAGTCCTAAACAAAGTATTGGACGTCGGCGTTAGCAACTTTGACGGCGGTATAGATATCGCCAAATTTGCCTCTATTGCTAAAAACAGCAAAGATATGGCTAAAAAAGAAATTGACGAGCTTGTAAAATTCGGTTGTTTAAAAATAAAAGAAAACGGAAAGAGTTATCTTTTAAGTAATGATAGTAATACCGACTTAAAACATAGCTATATCGACAATGAAAACGAAGATAGCAAGTTAAAAATACAATACAAGTAAAGGAGTAAAAATGAGATCAAATATAGGTTTTAAATCTTAAAGGCGGTTTGGCTATGGAAAAATTTTCTTCGCTTGAAATTTTACTATATGAAAAGAGAAATCATATAAAAAATGGCTTTTATCATTTAAACCAGATAGTTTTTGCATACAATTCTAATCATATTGAGGGTAGCAGATTAAGCAAGGAGCAGACTAGGCATATTTATGAGACAAGCTCCTTTTTTTCGGAAAAAGACGGCGAAGAGATAAAAATAAACGATATATTAGAAACCAGAAATCATTTTAAGGCATTTGATTTTATACTTGAAAGCTTTAATGTGCCTATTACACACGAGTTTTTAAAAGAGCTTCATAGAATTTTAAAGAATGGGACTAGCGATGATGTAATAGGCGACTATAAGAAAACAGCAAATTATATAGGGGATTTTTCAACTACTAAACCAAAACAAGTTGTGCAAGAGATAGAAAGGCTACTTAGTGAATATACTATAAAAACTAATATAGACATAAAAGATATTATAGATTTTCATTATAAATTTGAAAGAATACATCCATTTGAAGATGGCAATGGTAGAATTGGTAGGTTAATAATGTTTAAAGAGTGCCTTAAAAATGGCATTACCCCTTTTATAATAGATGTAGAGCATCAGGCATTTTACTATCGTGGGCTTAAAAATTATGAGAACCAAAAGGGATTTTTAATAGATACTTGTTTGTCTTGCCAAGATGAATATGAGGCTATTTTAAAAGACTATATCGATGGTGCAAGCATTGATTTGAATGAAGCATATTCTACACTTGAAAAAGTTATGTCAGGATTTGGGACAAAAATAGATGGAGAGGCTTAAAAATTTCCCAGAAAAAAGTTCAAAAGTGTAAATTTAGGCTTTTTAGCTTTAAAATTTAAAAGAGTAAAGAGATAAGAAATGGACGATCAAAAGAAACTATATATATTTGCAGGTGTAAATGGCGCAGGTAAATCTACATTTTATATTAACCAGCTTGAAGTAGATTCTGTCATCTATGGTGCAAGGATAAATTCTGATGAAATCGTTAGAGAATTTGGCGACTGGCAAAACCCCAAAGATCAAAATAGAGCTGGTAGGCTTGCATTAAAGCTAAGAAAGTCTTACATTGAGCGAGGGATAGATTTTAATATAGAAACTACTCTTAGCGGGCATAGTATAGTTAAATTTATAAATAAAGCCAAAGAGGCTGGCTACTATATTACCCTTTATTATGTTGGCTTAAATAGCATCGAACTCTCAAAACAACGAGTGGCCATAAGAGCAGCAAGAAACGGACACTCCATTGATGAAGCAACGCTTGAAAGGCGTTTTTCACAAAGCTTTGAAAATCTAGCCCGCATTATCCCAATATGCGATGTGATTTATTTTTTTGATAATAGTGAATTGATCGAGGATAGAGAAAAACAAAAGTTTTCAAATTTAAATTTTATCGCCAAAAAGCAAAATGGCACAATCAACCTTTATTCGCCTAATAAAATAGAATGGTTTGAAAACGTTATAAAAAATAGTAAATTAAACAACATTATAAAATAAAATTAGAAAGGGAAAAGACAATGGCATTAAAAAAAGTGGAGATTTCAGACGAGCTTTTAAGAGAGCTAGGCGCGACCAAAAGCCCAAAAGAGCTTGGAGAAACTATGGAAAGTTATGTAAATGCTGGAATGGAGTGCACTAGATTTCCAAAAGATAATGTAATGCTATACAATGTTATTTTGGATTTGGCGATAAGACTAGGCAAAGAACAAGAAGCCAATACTCTTGTAAAAGAGGCGTTAAAAGAGATAAATTTAAAACTTATGAGTGAGCTATAATTAGTGAGTAGAGACGAAATTTTAAGATATTTTGCAAATAAATACATCTGGTGGAAGCTGCCTTACGATGTTATGGAGACACCTGAAAGAATCGTAGCTCAAGCTATGCGCTATGCAGACCTGGACGAATTCGTGCTACTTTGGAAAGTAAAAGAGGATATGATACAAGCCTTAAATAATGCGCAGTGCGGCTGGTTTGACGAGAAAAGTTGGAATTTTTGGCGTTTAGTGCTTGACTTGCCCAAAAAAGATTTGCCAAAGAGAGGCTTTATGTAGTAGCGGAGCTAATTGGGTCCTCTTTAACTTAAGCTCACGTAAATGAGTAGTAAGTTAAAGAGAGCCAAAAATTTTAACATAACATGATGTATAAAAATTCATTTTTATACTCATACCTTTATCCCCAACTTCTCAAACCATCCATTTCTTTTTAGGGTCTCGCGCCTTTGCTCAAAATGTTCCATCATTACTTCCGCAAGCGTAGTTTTGGATTTTATTTTGACTCTTTTGTCTTCGGCATTAACTCTGTCCTTTTTGTAAAAGTCCAGCCTGTCCAGCTTTTCAAGCTTTTTTATATATTTTGGCATCTTTTTTATATAAATTTCTACGATATTTTTAGCAGACTCATTAAACTTGGCCCTACCAACATTAGCTCTTTTTACTATTTCTATAAAGTCGCTATATCTGATATTGGTCTGCTTGCCGTTTATACTTAGATGTGATTCGTAGTTTTTGATACCTTCGTAAAAGCCTGTGCAAGCGATATCGTAAAGAGGAGCTATTAAAATTTTACCGTTATCGTAAATAACCGATATATTTTTCGTATGCATATCCTCATGTCTAATAAGAAACGAGTAAAAATAGTACTCAATCATCCTAAGTCTATCATCGCTGCTTGGCAGTATCCTAGCCGCCGCGTCAAAGAGTTTTTCGGATGAGGCTTTATATTTACTTTCGCTGCTCAACCCCATAAACGTAGAAAATTCTTTTCGTTGAAATTTATAAGCTCCAATCCTATCAAAATACTTTATAAAGTAGTGATACTCTTTATCCTGCTCTCTTTTAAACACTCCGCTCATCGGCACGTCAAACCCTAACTCGTTCTTAGCAAAGCTCATATGCAAATGCTCGTTTATGGTAATATGCGGAAAATAGTAGTCGCTGTTTTTATCGGCTTTGAACGTATCGTAGGGCTTAATAAAAAACGTCGCGTTGTCTTTATCGCTAGCTACCTTTATAGCATTATTTTCAACAATCACTTGAAGCTTATGTTGATAGCCGGACAAACTCATAGTCCTTATGTGTTTTATCTCCTCGCTATCGCTCATAAATTTACTAGGAAAAAGCGAAATATCGTCTATATTAACATCGTATTTTAAAATATTAGGAAAAGTATTAGCTCCTAAAATTTTGGTCTTTTGGGAAAGATAGCTTTGAGGTTTTATCTCGCGACTAAATTCTAAAGCGTTAGCCGAAAACACAAGATCGTTCTTACTATAATCATTGTGTAGCAGCAAGAAAAACTCCGTAGCGTTACCGGCCTTATCTATTAAAATTTTTCTATCTATTCCCTCCGGAAGAGACTCCTCAAAGTCCACAAAACAGCTTTTGCTTGTATAAATTTTAAAATCGATCGGCATCTCAAATTTAACGCCGTATCTGCCGCTTAGCAAAAAATCTGTATCATATACAAAATAGTAGTTCTCATAGTCATAGCCCAAATAGCCTACTAAAACTTGATTTTGATAGATAAAAAGGCGATTTTCAAAATGAGAATATTCGTTAGAAATTTCATAAGCCGTGCTGGATGCCTGCCCCGCTACTCTTATTCGCCTTAGCTCGCTTAGTTTTTTAGCTCATTTTGGACGGTTCTTCTTGATGCTCGTTCTACGCCCTTTTCTATCTGTGTTCTCGCAAGCAACGCCTTGCTATTTTTTAAAATTTTAACTATTTCTAACGCTACTTGGTTCATCTTACAACCTTAATTAAATCTTATCTATATGCGCGAGTTGCACGAGAAGTATAGTGCAGATAGGATTAATATAATCTTAAATATATGCGCGAGCCATGCGATAAAGTAAACAATAAACCGTGTCTTTAAAATCAAATTTTAATGGTTGGGACAAGATGCTGTTTATTTGACAAATCAGACAAATGATTACACTACTAAAAAAGTAAGTCTAGAAGCGGATATTGCCATCTTTAGATTTTCATCTTTGTTGCCGGCGCCTCTTATATGGAAATTTATTAAAAGCGCTTCTTCGGCGTATTACGGCAACGCAATATAGTCATTGATTGAGCGGCCGTCTAAATTTTATTAAGCATATTTGCTTCTTTTGGCTTCATGAAAATCAATGTTATGGGATTTTTACCAACAACATGATAAGTCAAAGTTAATAGCTTTTCGTGTGTTTATCCTATCTCCACTCACTTCCAAACTCCCATATCATCACCAATTATATCGCTGTTGCCCTCTTTTTGACTAATCCAAACCCACTCTTTGACATTTTTAGTTATCCACTCGTTTTTAATGGCGTGTTTATAAACAAACAGACCCAAATTTGCCAAATCGTTTTCATCCCCTTTCGCGTGAAAAGTATTTTTGTCAATCCTAATCAAATTACACTGCTCGGCTAGTTTATCTAAATACTCGTAAATTACGTCTAGCTTATACTTTTTCTCTCGTAAAACCTTCTCTTCGTCTATCACTATTTTCGTGCCTAGTAACGGGT
>NZ_CALKTQ010000171.1 GCF_937997465.1 uncultured Campylobacter sp.
CAAGGATAGCAACGAAACAAAAAGTTTTACAGAGAAGAATTAGAAGAGTTCCTGGTGTGTTTTTTGATACATCTAGTGCGCTGATTCAAACTTTAAATAAAGGAGATGAATTTTGCAAAAAATGGGGCCACTTTTATTGCAAAAGTAGGATTTGTTACTGGGTTGGTAGCTGATTTAACAATAAATATATCTAAAAATAAAGATGGTAGTATAGTTTATACGATTGCTTCAACAACCACAAAAGATACTATAAAATATTATGCATCTTATTGGGCAACTACGACTTTGGCGCCTGCAATTGTTGCTGGAGCAACATTGCTTTTGGGAACTGGTGTAATGGCAACAGGATTGGCAGTAGTTGGAACAACAAGCTTATTTATAGTTGTATCATATGGCACAGATTATCTATTAAATAATTTAGAAGAAATTATTAATCAATTTATTGATCATTATACCAATAAAGAAATTGAACTCTACACTCCTACCATCTACGGCAAAATAACCAAAGAGGAATTTATTCTCAAAGAAGTGGAAAGCAGCAATGGAAATTTTTGCAAAAAAGTATTTCCCGAGTACGCAAGATATATCCAAACTAGGGATTTAAGCAAAGTAGATATCAGCACGGTTTCAAATTCTGATTTTATCCAAAGAATTACGCTCGAAAAAAACAAAAATGCACTAGCCATAAAAACAGCCTCCGAGGTAGGTAGCGTAAAACAAGCTACCGAGATATTTGAGGTCATAAACGCTATGCCTAACATCCCAACCGTAACCCTCAACTCCCACACCTACGACATAAGAAACCTTTCAAATTTAGAGATAAGAAACGCAATCGATAAGATACCTCAGGTATCTTTCCTACTTTCCAATATCCTGATAAGAACAGGCGAAGAGCTGGATCTGGGAAGCAAAGGAATATATAAAGTAAAAAGCGGAGATACCCTCTCAACCATAGCGCAGAGAAACGGTATGGTTACTAAAGAGCTACTAAAGCTAAACACTTGGCTGGCAGATGAAGGCAGAGTAAAATTCCTAAAAAACAAGGTATTGGTAGAATCAAACATACTGGAACTAAACGAGATAGATCACGTCCTAGTAGGCGATAGAAACGCAGAAAATATACTCATAGACGCAAACAAAGGAGACAATACTCTAGTGGGCGGTAATAAAAAGATATCCTAAATGTGGGCGTAACAATAGTAAAGATTCAAAAGAGTTCTATCATATTTTATTAAAGATAATAGGAGTTCTTTGGGTGGCAATGTAAGTCGTAGCTAAAACTACGTTTAAGTTATTATAGTTTGTATTTTTGTCTTATCAATCTAAGAAAAGTGATGTATGGGTGGGTGGTGGAAATAAAATTTAAGAAATTTAAGCCCTAAAAAGGGCTTAAAAATTATAGTCCTTCAAAAGGATTAGTTACTACGTCGTCGCGATCGACTACGTAAGGTATCAAAGCTGCTTGGCGAGCGCGCTTGATAGCCTTTTCGACCATCTCTTGGTATTTTTTAGAAGTGCCGGTTAGGCGTCTTGGCATGATTTTAAATCTTTCTGACAAGCAGTACTTCAAAAGGGAAGTATCCTTGTAGTCGATAAAATCTATCTTTGCCTCTGTAAATTTGCAGTATTTGCGTGAATATTTTCTTTTTTCAGCCATCGTTTTTTCCTTAATTAAAATGGTATCGTTTCGTCGCCGTCATCGTATTTGTCGGCATCTATATCTATTTCTCGGACGTTATCGCCATAGTATTCGTCTTTTGGCTGTTGCTTTTGTTGCTGCGGTTTATTAAAATTTTGCTTTTGCGCGCCGCCTTGAGCGTAGCTATTTTGTTGATTTTGTCCGCCTTGATAGCCGCCGCCGTAGCTGTTATTTTGGTAACCGCCTTGCTGATAGCCTTGATTACTATTTTGATTATATCCGCCTTGCTGTTGTCCTCCGCCTAGCATCTCCATATTTTCCACGCTGATCGTGTGCTTGCTTCTGTTTTGTCCGTTGTTGTCCGTCCACTGGTCGAATTTTAAGCGGCCTTCGACTAGAAGCTTTGAGCCTTTGGAAAGATATTGGTTTGCTATCTCCGCTTGTTTTCCGAAAAATGTTATGTCTATAAAGCACGTTTCTTCGCGTTTTTCGCCGTTCACATTAAATTTTCTCGTTACGGCGATGGCGCTGTTGCCTATGGCTGCGCCCGCAGTCGTATATCTAAGCTCGATATCTCGTGTTAAATTTCCTACCAAAACGACTCTATTAAACATTTTTCGTCCTTATTCTTGCGCTGCTGGAGCTTCTTCTGCTTTGACTTTCGGTTCTTTTTTGTTTAGTTTGATGCCCTTGCTCATCTTTTCCCAAGCGGCGATCTCTTTTTTGTTTTCAAATTTGACCGTTAAGAATTTGATGATCTCTTCGGTGATTCTGATGATACGCTCGACTTCTGCGATAGCTTGAGTCGGAGCCTCGAAATACACGACGAAATAAGTTCCGCGCTCGTATTTTTTTACGGTATAGGCTAGTTTTCTAGTGCCCATAGATTGCACAGACGCGATATTTGCGCCGTTTTTGGTTAGGATTTCTTTAACGAAATCAACTTTTGCGCTTACTTCTTCTTCCGTCAAAGTAGGCTTCAAAATGAATAAAAGCTCGTAGTGCTTCATTGATTCTCCTTGTGGGTATTAAGCTCGCTTGCACAGTTGCAAACGGGCAAGGAAGTCTTTCGACAAGAGCTGATTTTATCTTTTTTTTACTTAATATTTGCTGTTTTTTCCGATAAGATTTTGTAGGCCCAGCACGCAGGAGAGTAGAAAAGTTTTTTTATCAAGGGCAGAGTTTGTTTTTAGCTCAAATTCCGCCAAATTTAATGCGGTAAAAATTTCCCTATACGCTTTTAAATTTACCGCCAGACACTGCCTTTTTAGTTCGTTTGCGACGTTTGGTGGTGGCGCGTAGCCTAGCGTTTCTTTTATGTCAAATTTACCAGTTATTTTGATACCTGCATGCAGTTTAAAGAGTCTAAAAAAGGCGCGGTAAAGTGAGTTAATAAATAAAATTTCATTAAAATTCCCATCGTCTGCATAGGAGAAAAAATCGGCTCTGATATCTTTTAGCGCGATAAATTTATCGAAAAAATCGTCAAAACTAACGCTTGATAGCGAAAAAACCAAGCTTCTCACGATATTTTCGTTTATTGGCTCGTTTAGAGAAGCTAGTTTGTTTAGCTCGCTCGCGGCTAGATATAAATTTTCGTTGTGTATGCGGTAGAGTTCAAAAAGCGCGTTTTTTGTAATATTTAGGCTCATTTTTGCGGCTTGTCTGCCGAGTAAATTTACTGCCTCTTCGGGCGAGCTGGATTTAAAAAATCTCGCAAAATTTACTCCGAAAGCCTTTTGCGTATCAAAAACGGCTTTGGCGTCGGACTCAAAAAGCTCGAAAACGAATACGCCGCCGTTTTTGCAACCGTCTATCAGGATTTTTAGCTCTTTTGCGGGGATTTTTTTGTCGCTTTTTACGTGCAAAAGCGGACTGTCGCCAAAGAGCGAAGGCTCGCAAAGATGCGCTCGCGCAGCGTCGAAATCGTACTCATCGTAGTAAAGGCTCAAAATTTCAAAATCTTTAAATTTGGCTAAAATTTCCTTTGCGAAAAGCTCGATTTGGTATTCGTCCGCGCCGTAAAGCAAAAAATAATTTGGAAATTTAGCCGAATTTAGCGCAGCTTCTAGCTCTTTTCTATACATCGATTTTCTTTACAACTTTGCCAAAAATTTCAGCCGTTGCGATATTTGCGTCCGTGATTTCGACGATGACTTTTTGTAGCAAATTTGCGCAGTACGCGCCCAAAAATATCCTGGCGCCCTTTATTTCATCGTCTAGTCTGGCGACTGCGACGTTTTGATTTTCGCTGATATAGGCGCTAAATCGCTGTCCGATGCGCTGTTTCGCCCAGCGCGCAAATTTCCTATCCATAAAGTCAAACGCGACCCTGTCGGCTTCGCGCTCGAGTTCGCTTAAATTTGAGCAAGTCGCTTCGATATTTAAAAGTAGGTAGTTAAAAAATTTCTCGTCGTTGCGCAGTTTGGCCTTTAAAAGGCGGTGTAGCGTGAGATCGGAGTAGCGGCGGATCGGGCTCGTAAAGTGCGTGTAACGCTCAAACCCCAGCCCGAAGTGGCCTAAATTTTGCGCGCCGTATTCGGCCTTTTTTTGCGATTTTATGATGAGTTTGTCGATCTCCTCGCGGTTGCCTACGGCGTCGGCCTTTGCCTGGATTTTGCGAACCAAATTTGCGATATCGCTTTCGTAAACAAAGTCAAAGCCTAGAGCGCCGAGGTCTTCGAGTAAAATTTGTATTTTTCGCAGATCCGGCGAGCCGTGATTTCTAAAAACACCTTTGCCGATGCGTTTTGCCGCCGCGACGTTGGCTAGCAGCATGCAGTCCTCAACGAGTCTGTGCGAGTCGGTATCGGTCTCAAATCTCGTAGAGGCAAGCCCGCCGCCCTCATCAAGGCTCATGCGAAGCTCCTGCGTCCTAAAGTCAAACGCGTTTCTCAGGCGTTTTTTGCGCAGACGCGAGGTGAGTGCGAAAAGAGGTTTTATCCAGCCGATTTCATCCTCGCGTTCACCGCGTAAAATTTGATCTACTTCGTCGTAGTTAAAGCGCCTTTTTGAGACGATGAGAGCTTCTAGGAGCTCTTCTTTTACAACTTCATCGTTTTCGTCAATCGCGATTTTGAAACAAAACGCAAGGCGCGCGGCATTTGGCTTGAGCGAGCAGATGTTTTCGCTCAAATTTCGCGGTAGCATCGGCACGGCTTTGTGCGGAAAATATATAGAAAATCCGCGCGTTTTAGCTTCTGCATCTATCGGAGAGTAGGGGGTGACGTATTCGCTCACATCGGCGATCGCGACGTAAATTGCGAGCTTTTTCTCGTCGAAATATATCGCGTCGTCAAAGTCCTTAGCATCGACGGGATCTATCGTGCAAAATGGCAAATCCCGCAAATCCGCTCGCTGCGGGTACATCAGGGGATCGACCTCATCGCCCCATGCAATCGCTTCAGCTTCGCACTCTTCGTTAAATTCGTCATTTTTATTAAATACGGCGAGCGAAATTTTTTCGTCGCTGAGCGGGTCGTTTATATTACCGATGACCTCTACTATTTCGTTATTTAAATTACCGATTTTTAGTAGAGTGCCGGGCGGCAGCATTTTTAGAGATTTTTGCGAGGCTTTTAGCGGCGAGCTAAGCGCAGTTTTTACGTTTACGCCAAGGATTACCGAGCCTATTTGCTTGGTGTAGACTACGCTTGTTTCATTGGCTAGTTTTAGCGTCATCACTACTTTAGCGCTTTGACGTTTTTTCTTTAGCGGCAAAAGCTTTGCGAGCACGATATCGCCGTAGTGTGAGGCGTTTAAATTTTTGTTTTCTATTATTATATCTTGCTTAAAGCGTTTATCGTAAGGCGCCAAAAAACCCGTGCCGTTTGCGCTTATATCAAGCTTGCCGCAAACAAAGCCGTTATTTAGATAGTAGTGATCTTTGTGGTGGCTTACGGCGTTTAAATTTAGTAAATTTCGTAGGATTTCTTTATCGGAGGAGGCAACTTCCTTTTCGCTCACTCCGTCAAGTAGTTTGATTAAAAATTCTTTCACAAATTAGCTTTAACTTTTGCGACGGCTTCTAGGAATTTATCTTGCGCAAAGCCGTATTCGTCGAGGCACATTAACGTATTTTGCAGATTGTCGTCGTTTAGTTGGTTAAAGATATTGACAGCATTTTTTACGACTTTAAGCGCTTTTGAGTAGCTTTTTATGTGTTCAGGCGCATCGTCCGGGTTGTTTGAATATAAAATCGCGTCGACAAGCTCGGGCTCAAGGTTCCATTGCTCGAAAATTTTAGCGGTCACGGTTTCGTTTGAGATACCAACCATCTCGTTTTCTAGCTCCGATAGATCAAATGGGCTTGATATGCTTTTTAATTTTGCCTTAAATTCATCAGCTTTTCCTGTTTCGTTTAGCTCGTTGGATATAACGATTTTGCCGACTTCTAGCATGAACGAAGCAGGGCTTAAAACTGTAAGCTCGCTAGCGTTGATTTTTGAATACCAGTTATACATCAAAGCATTTTGCATTATAGAAATATTTAAAAAATCTTGACTAGTGATACCGTAAGGATCTAAATTTATCTTAAAGCTTTTTTTGACTGCGCTTGATAGAGCGAAACCGCGTATAGTCGCCATGCCAAATAGCGTAACGGCTCTTGATATCGTAGTAATCTCTCTGCTAAATCCATAAAGTGGAGAGTTTGCCGAGCGCAGTATATTCGCCGTTAGCATCGGGTCTTTTTCGACGATTTGAGATAGTTCGTTGAGCGAGCTATTTTCGTCTGAGCAAACGGTTTGAATTTTTATTATCGTATCGTCAAGTGGTGGAAGAGCTTTTATATGTTTATAAATTGATTCATTCATTTTCTACACTTTGCATCAAGATTTCATGAGTGACAATTCTACACTAAAAGGCTTTTTAAAAAACTTAAATATACGCGTTAAGCTTATTTTAGCGACTAAATAGTATAATCTCACAAATTTTTTAAGAGGAGAGAACATGGCAGTAAGCATTTACTATGACAAAGATTGCGATTTGAGCTTGATTAGAAGCAAAACCGTCGCTATGATAGGTTTTGGTTCGCAAGGACACGCGCATGCCGAAAATTTGCGCGATAGTGGCGTAAAGGTGATCGTGGGTCTGGCAAAGGGCGGTAAAAGCTGGGCAAAGGCCGAAGCAAAAGGCTTTGAGGTAAAAACGGTAGCAGAAGCCGCAAAGGCCGCCGACGTCGTTATGATTTTAACTCCCGACGAGCTTCAAGCTGAAATTTTCGAGCGAGATATAAAGCCAAATTTAAACGACGGCGACGCGATAGCTTTTGGACACGGATTTAACGTGCATTTCGGACAGATCAAAGCTCCCGAGGACATTGACGTCATCATGATCGCCCCAAAAGCGCCCGGCCATACGGTAAGAAGCGAATTTGTCCGAGGCGGCGGTATCCCCGATCTAATCGCCGTAGAGCAAAACGCAAGCGGAAAGGCTAAAGAGCTAGCTCTAAGCTATGCTAGCGCGATCGGCGGTGGCAGAACGGGCATCATCGAGACAACCTTTAAAGACGAGACCGAGACCGATCTTTTCGGCGAGCAGGCGGTACTTTGCGGCGGACTTTGCGCGCTGGTAAACGCAGGCTTTGAGACGCTGGTAGATGCCGGATACGAGCCTGAGATGGCGTATTTTGAATGCCTTCATGAGCTGAAACTAATCGTTGATCTAATGTATCAAGGTGGCATGGCCGATATGCGCTACTCTATCTCAAACACCGCAGAATACGGCGACTACGTAAGCGGACCGCGCGTCATCGGTGAAGACAGCAAAAAAGCGATGAAGGAAATCCTAAAAGAGATTCAAAACGGTAAATTTGCAAAAGACTTTATCCTCGAACGCAAGGCCGGATACGTGCGTATGAACGCAGAGCGTGGTATCGCAGAGAGAAGCCTACTAAATCAAACCGGCAAAAAACTACGCTCTATGATGCCTTGGATTAGCTCTGGCAAACTCATCGATCAAAGCAAAAACTAATTGAACTCGAAACCTAGAAAAAAGGCCGCGAAAAGGCGCTCCAAAAAGGGGCGCTCGCGCGGCGGCCTAAAGCTACTACTTTCCGCTTTTCTCATCGCCTGTATCTTGCTTGTCGGGGCGTTTTATCTGCTGGACGTCAGAGTAAAAGTTAAGAGCGACAACGCGCTAATCGCTAAAATCGAGCAGTATTTCGGCAATAAAAGCGAGCCCGAGCAAAAGCAAAATTTAAGCCGCAAGCCAAGTCTTTCGGCCTCAAACGACTCCGAAAAAGTCACCATAAAAGACGCGCAAGCTGCATCGGGCGTGCACTCAAGAGCAAATTTGACCGATATAAAGGCACTTTTTGACGAGGCGGAAGCTAAAGGTAAAGTAAAAATCGGCGGCGAAAAAGCTAAAGTTGAGGGGAAAAGCGATTTAAATTCGCCAAACGAGCAGGCTAAATTTGACAAAAACGTACAGGGCGCGCCTGCAACCAAAGATAAAATCTCGCTTGATGGCGAAAATTTGGCTTCCCGCGATACCTCCGAACTTGACGGGGCGAACGCTAAAAAGGTCGGCGAGTTAAATTTGACAAATTTAAGCTCTAAAAACGAGCCTGCTAAATCCGATCAAAATAGCGGCGATACCGTCAAATTTGACGGCTCGCAAGCGCCTCAGCGAACGCATATTTTTGCAAATTCCGAAGCTGTGATCTTTGATGATACGCCTATGCCGCAAGCACAAAATAACCACCTCGAGCAGGCTCTAAAAAAAGAAAAAATCCATATCGAATTTAGCGACGCAAAAGATGCCGCAAGCGATCAGGCGGGGCAGGTCGAAGTAAAATTTGACGCCGAAAACGCGACGCAAAGCGCCGAGAAAAACGAGCAGGAAAAAATAGAAAAAGAAAAGTCTAAAAAGGACGAAAAGGCCAAATTTGCAGACACAAAAAAGACGGATAAAAAAAGCGCGACCGAGACAAACGAGGTAAAGGCCTCCGTAAAAGCGGGCTACAAACCACGCCTAGTCATCATCATCGACGATGTGGCGTACAAGCACCAAGCAGACGCGATAAAAGCGGTAAATCTAAAGCTCACGCCGTCCTTTTTCCCAGCCACTTCCGCCCACCCCGAGACGCCTGTTTTGGCGCGGCGTTTTAGCTTTTATATGATTCACTTGCCTATGCAGGCTCTAGGCGGCTTTAAGGGCGCTGAGATCGGCACTCTCACGGTCGACGACGACTATGAAAAGATCGCAAAAAAACTGCAAAGCATCAAGCGAGACTTTCCAAATCTAAAATACATCAACAACCACACGGGCAGCCGTTTTACGAGCGATGCGGCCGCGATGGATAGGATGATGCGGGCGGTGCGGGACGAAAATTTGATATTTGTCGATAGCAAGACGACCTCGCCGACCAAGGTTTACGGCGCGGCGAAAAAATACTCGATGCCATACATCGCGCGCGACGTGTTTTTGGATCACGACGGCTCAAAAGCGGCGGTGCGAAAGCAGCTAAAATACGCCGTCGAGCTAGCTAAAAAGCGCTCCTACGCCATCGCGATCGGCCATCCGCACAAAAACACGATCGAAGTCCTGCAAGAAAGCGTCAAACTCCTGCAAGAGGTCGAGGTCGTCTATTTAAAGGACCTTTTTTGAGCGTCTTAACCGAGCTTCCGCGCGGTCTTTTGCGTCTAAAAAAGCTGCCGGCAAAGCTCTATTCCGAGGGAAATTTAGCCCTGCTTGAGCGTCCGATGGTCTCGATCGTTGGATCTAGAAAGGCTAGCGCCTACACCAGGCAGTGCGTAGAGGCGCTGGCTAGGACGCTCGCAAGCAGCGGCGTTTGCGTGGTTAGCGGAGCGGCCATCGGCGTAGATATCGCCGCGCATAGGGGCGCATATCCGTATACGGTTGCCGTTTTTGGCAACGGACTAAACAAAATATACCCGCCAAGCAACGCCAAAATCATCAAAGAAATATATCAAAACGCGCTGGCTCTGAGCGAATACGCCCCCGATGAGCCGCCGCTTGCTTATAGATTTTTGGAGCGAAACCGCATCGTAGTCGCGCTCTCGCAGGCTCTAGTCGTGGCGCAGGCCGACGCTAAAAGCGGCTCGATGCAAAGTGCGCGCATGGCAAAAGAGCTTGGTGTGCCGATATTTACGCTGCCTCAGCGCCTAGGCGAGAGCGACGGGACGAACGAACTGGTCGCTAGCGGCGCGGCAAATTTGATAAACGATTTTGACGCCTTTGCGCTTCGTTTCGGCGGCAACCCCGCTCCCGTGCAAGAGGACGAGGTGATAAAATTTTGCAAAAACGGCGCGAGCCTCGATGTGGCCTTGTTAAAGTTCGGCGATAAAATTTACGAATACGAACTAGAAGGTAAGCTGCGAATATCTGGGCTTACGGTATTTGCTGGGTAAAATTTAGCGACTTTTGAGCTCAAATTTACGCCGCGCGAGTTTTGATAAAACAGCGGTAAAATTTTAATTAAAATTTGGCGGCTTGACGGCGGCAAATATGTCCCACCTACGTTTGGTAGTGCAAGTTTGACGGAGCGATACTATCCAATCTGAGCCTGTCTGCCGTCAAATTTATCGCTAAATTTGAGAAAATCTAAAGGATGAAAATGAGCATAATGGCCATCGACGTGGGGCTAAAACGTATCGGCGTGGCGCTAGCCGTCGGGCAAACCGTGATGCCGCAAACGCCCGTACTGCGCAAAAATCGCAATCAAGCAGCGCGCGACGTTAGCGCCGTTTTACGCGAATACGGGGCAAAAAAGCTAGTCGTGGGCGTGCCGCTTGGAGGATCTAGCGAGGACGAGATGCGGCGGCGGATCGCGCACTTCGTGTCGCTGCTAGAATTTGACGGCGAGGTGGTCTATCAGGATGAGGCTATGAGTAGCTTTGAGGCGAGCGAAATTTACGCTGAAAGCAGGCGCGACGGACGACTAGATAGCATCGCGGCGATGATTATTTTAAAGCGGTATCTGGGGTTTTGAGTCGGTTTGCAAAATTTGGCGCAATAAAAAGGCGGCAAATTTGATTTTTGCGCCAGGGTTACGCCTGGGCGGTCTTGGCCGTTCGTTGCCGTGCATAGAGAGAGTAAAATTTGAGTCAAATTTACGCCTTGGCGGTAAATTTAGCCGAGATTTTGCGTAAAATTTAAAAGCGACTTGAGCGGAGGATTTGCGAGTCAAATTTGACTCGCGGGTTGGGTGCGTTACGACTCGGAGTCAAATTTTACCCAAAAGTCAGCCACTATCAGATATAGCGCCGTATCCAATCATCTAAAAAACGCATTTGCTCTGCCGTGTGGAACCGATGCTCGCCGTTTTTCATGACGGTAAGCGTTGCGCCGATTTGGTTTGCAAACTCGCAAATCGTTTCAAAAGAGGTTAGATCGTCATTTTCGCCGTATAAAATATGCGTCGGCGCCGTCCAGCAGATAGGATGCTCTCTAGCGTAGCAAAGATATTTCCACGAAAGTTTTTCTCCGCATTCTGTATCCAGCTCGCCCCTATCTCGCAGCTCCTCCTCGCTCACACACGCCTGCGACATCATTTTTTCGATCAATTTTTGCATATTTACGATCGGCGAAATAAAATACGCCTTTTTTATCCCCATGCCCTGTAAGGCATGCATGGCAAAAAACGCGCCGATACTGTTTGCGACGATTGTCACGGATCTGCGGTTTTTAAGGATGTGCTCAAAAAACGGCACAAATTCCTCTTTCGCATCCCACGGCGAGCGAGCCTTGTAATCAAATCCCAGCACGTCGCTATCTGCAAAAAGCGGTTGATAATGGGCCGCTTCTTGCGCGCTTCCGCCTTTACCGTGTATGTACACGACTATATTTTTCATGATTTTTTCCTTTTTTGCTGCCGCTAAAATTTAGCTTTGCTGCAAGCGGACGTACAAAAAAGTGCAAAAATAAGCAGGCAGACCGATATGGCTCGTTTCATACATAAAGCATACCATAAGAGCCGAATAACGGCAAGGAGCCGAGGGTTTTCGCAAAAAATTTCAAGCGGCACTTTTCGTTCACTCTGTATGCATGAGAAGACTTGCGATAATAACAGCCTTTACTGCGCGTTAAAGCGGTAAGGCAATTACGTATAAGAGCGAC
>NZ_CALKTQ010000172.1 GCF_937997465.1 uncultured Campylobacter sp.
CTTCGTCGTCTTTGAAGGTCGGATTTAGCTTGCCTTTATCGGCGGCGTCGCTGCGTTGAAAACTAACGGCGACGACTGGGATTTTGAGCTCGCTCATCTTGTCGATGTATTCTTGCGGGATGTAGTTCGTGACACGATCACGACGCCCGGCTTTAGCAAAGCACCGCCTCGTAGTTGATGACCTTCAGATCGCCAGGTGTGGGCATATCTTTTAGGCTCGGCGCTAGGCGGATGTAGTTTTTGCCGAGCGACTTCTCCCACGACTCCTGCACGAGGGCAACCTTATCCAGCGCGTTTAGCTCATTGAGCGCGTTTAGGCTTTGGTGCTGAAGCACGACTATGCGCCTAACCTCATCAGGCAGCGTGACATCGCGGCCTAGCTGATCGGTTACGACGCGGTCTGCAAAAAGCGAACTCGCGCACAGCGCAAGAGCTAGCGCGAAAGAGTGAAATTTGCTCATGTTTTTCCTTAAGTTTTTAAATTATATTTATTTATAGGCCTAAAATTAGTACTTTTAACCCATAAGTAAATAGTGGTATATTACAAGAACGGCGATAAATTTAGCATAAATTTACAGATTTTGTTTTTTGCGGGTAAATTTGAGGGGCGGCGTTAGTGTAGTTTTTGATAAAATTTAGCAAAACGGCTAGTATGGCGGCTGTGATAAAACTTGAAGTTTTTAAATTTTAGGGCTGCGCTAGAGCGATATTTTTGATCCTAGCCCAAGCCGCTAGTTCGCAAAGTGGGATCAAGAGCGCTATCGTAAGCAGTGCGTATGGAGATACCAAACTGTTAAGGGGACGAAAAATCGATAAACTGAAGCGCTGTGCACATAAAGGCTAAGCCTGAGTAGATGTAGAAAGCACTGCTCTGTGTATCTTTGCCGAGCAGATAGTACGCAACGCCGAGCATAAGCCAAAAATAAATAGTAAGAATAGAGTCTATAGTAAGAAATATCGTAAGGGCCGAGCCTTGTATATTTAAAAAATTATTTGCGACCGCTCCGATTACAGAATAAGCATTGTTAACAAAAGAGCCTCCGATCTGCGCCGCGGCATACTCTACTGTGCTAAAACCGACTTGACTTACCGAATACAATGCCATAGATAGCCATAAAATCGCTATTAGCGCCGCCGCGATTAGCGCGGAGGAAATTCTCGTAAAAAGCTTGCTTGCAGAGAGTTTGGAGATTTGTCTAGCAACAAGAAGCTTAAAAATCATCGATGCAAGAAAAGTAAAGCAGATAAAAAACACGGCGGTCAAAAATCCAGCTAGCGAAACGCGGCTACAAAATTCGCACAAAGCCCAAATAGATATGTAGCCTTCGATGATTAAAATATTAGACGCTATGCCGCGGAATTTTATCTCGGCCAGGGGTTTCTGATCTATCTTTGCGCCTTTGATTTTTCTTTAAATTTGGTAACGGGTTTTATTTGCCGATCCGCTATAAAAGAGGAGGGCTAAATTTAGCCCTCGATGTAGTTTTTGAGCTTTCTACCGACTTTTGGGTGTTTTAGTTTTTTGATGGCAGAGCTTTCGATCTGGCGGACACGCTCGCGGGTTACGTTTAGCTCTTTGCCGATCTCTTCTAGAGTGCGGTCACTCTCGTCGTCGAGTAAGCCAAATCTCATCCTGATGACAGCTTTTTCGCGCTCGTTTAGCTGGTCTAGAACTTCGTCTATCTGCTCTTTTAGGTCGTTTTTTAGGATATGATCCATCGGGCTTAGAGAGCTTCTGTCCTCGACGAAATCTCCAAATTTACCGTCGTCTTCATTGCCGATAGGGGCTTCTAGGCTGATAGGCTCTTTTGTGATTTTGATGACCTGTTTTATCTTGTCCGCGCTTAGTCCGACCTCAGCTGCGATTACGTTTATATCCGGCTCTTTGCCTTCTTCTTGTAGGTATTTTCGGTTGATTTTGTTTATACGGTTTATCGTTTCTATCATATGGATAGGGATACGTATCGTACGAGCTTGATCGGCAATAGCGCGGCTAATAGCCTGACGTATCCACCACGTCGCATAGGTAGAAAATTTATACCCTTTTTTATATTCAAATTTATCGACCGCTTTCATTAACCCGATATTGCCCTCTTGAATCAGGTCTAAAAACGGTAAACCGCGGTTTGTGTAGCGCTTGGCGATGCTCACAACTAGGCGTAAATTTGATTTTGCCATCCTGGCTTTTGCTTCGTCGGATATCTTTTTGCCGCGTTTGATCTGCTCTAAAATTTCCTTTAAAAGTATCGGATCGAGGTTGAATCCGCTCTTGCTCGCTTCCTTGGTCGCAAATAGTTTTTTGATCTCCACGTAGGTTGATACCATCGTAGCCTCGGGTACTCGCGCGATGATATCTTCTTTGCTGAGCTTGATGATATCTTTTAGGATCGACTTGTGATTTTTCTTTAGCTCGTCGCTAAACATAGGTAGCTTATACTCGAGTCTTTTTAGCTCTCTGTCAAATTCATCATCGCTCTTTAGCGCCGTTTCCATCGACTTTACGATCTCGGTTATGAGCTTGCTGGTAGGCCCTAGATCCATTAGCTTGTCTTTTAAAATTTTCTTTTTAAACGCAAGCGTTATCTTTGCTAAAAACTCATCCTCAGTCTCTACTTCGTTTTGTTTATTTGCAGTTTTTAGCCACTCTTTTTTGGCCTTTTCGAGCGCTTTAAAACTCTCGATCACTTTTTCAGCTCGTTTGTCGTCTTTTTTATTGTGTTTTTTTGGCTTGGCTTCTTTCTCTTCGCCTTCCTCGACATCATCCTCGACTTCTTCGTTTTCTTCCTCTTCCTCGACCTCTTCGCTGCCTTCCTCACCTTCGTCGTCAAAGCTTCTAAAAAGCTCTTTTACGCGGCGTTCGCGGTTTATAAGCGGCTCTTTGTAGTCAAGAATAAAATCGATAAGGTATGGTACTGAGCAAAATGCGTCAATGATGATATCTTCGCCAAGCTCGATTTTTTTGCTGATTTCTACTTCTTCTTCTTTGGTTAGTAGTGCGATTTGACCCATTTCGCGTAGGTACATACGCACGGGGCTATCCGAGCGCGACCACTCGAGCAGATCGGTTTCGCTGGCGAGGTCAAATTCTTCCTCTAGATTGTCGTCGGCTAGTTTGGCCAGCTCCTCGCGACGCTTTTTAGCGTCTTCGATATTGCGCATTTTAGCGATTTCAGCTGAGGTTATGAGCTGGACTTTATTTTCTTTCGCCAGCGACTCTATCTTTTTTGCTATCGCTGCGGTCGGCGCTTTGTCTAGGAATTTAACTAGTTTTTCGTAAGTGATATAGCCTTTGGCATTTTCTTTAAAAAGCTCTTCTATGAGCGACAATGCCTCTTTTTTTGCGGTACTCATTCGGGATTCCTTCTTTTTGTAGAAAACGAGGATTATACCCAAACTTCTTTAAATATTAATAAAAATACGATTATTTGGGCATTTTTACATAGGCTAAATTTGCTGAAAATTTTATTAAATTTGAGTTGGAACGGAAGTTGCTGATCTAATCAGAAAAATGTGCTCGTCTGAAAGTTGCAAGCAAAGCGTAGCAAAAAAGACGAGTCGCCAAAATAAGGAAAAGTAAATGAACAACGGCTACTACCAAGCAACCGGCGCCATGGTGACGCAGTTTAACCGCCTAGACGTCATCGCAAACAACCTTGCCAACATAAATACTATTGGCTTTAAACGCGACGACGTCGTAGTGGGTGATTTTGAGAGGATTTTTAAAGAGTACCGCGACGAGTTACCGATAGAAAATCACACGAAGGACGCGGCCAAATTTCTAAACAGAACTATCGACAGGGTGCCGCAAATCTCTGAGCAATACGTAGATTTTAGTCAGGGCGGGCTTAAATTTTCAAACAACGACCTTGACTTTGCGATGAAGCGCGAGGATCTGTTTTTCCTAGTCGAGGTAAAACCGGGCGATGTGCGCCTAACTAAAAACGGCTCGTTTAATCTCGACGAGGACGGATTTTTGGTAACAAAAGAGGGTTACAAGGTGCTGCCGAGCGATTATTTTACGAATAATTTTCAAGGCATCCAAATCCCGCAGGGAGAGCGCTTTTCTGCCGATAAAAACGGCAATCTCTACTCAAACGAGGAACCACTAGCTAGACTTTATATCGCGCAGCCAAAAGAGATACGAAATCTAACAAAAGAGGGCGATAATCTCTATGTTTTGCCGAATTTAAAGGAGCTTGAAGACGTGGGCGGCGAGATAGACGCGGTCGCGTGGAAATACACCCAAATTTCCAACGTAAACGCCGTGACCGAGATGGTCGGACTCATCGAGACGCAGCGCTTTGTCGAGATGTATCAAAAGGTGATGACGAGCCACATGGACGATCTAAATCAGGAAGCTATAAGTAAGCTTGCTAATACGAAAGTCTAAATTTAGCGTTATCTCTTTGACGTATTTGTGAGAGATTTAATTTTTACTTGCGGCGACAGGCTACGTGCCTAGTCTTGCTAGTAAAAATTTGCACAACTCGCAAATCCGCTCAAAGATATTTCCGCTAAGATTTTTAAATTTTAATAAACATAAATCGCTATACATTAAAACCCTGCCGCTAATATAAATTCAAAATACTTCCGCCAAAATATTTTCAAATTTTCCCAAATTTGCAAATTTGGAACGCCTTTTGCTAAATACCTAAGAAATGCGAGAAATCGCGCCGAATTTGTAAATTTTAGACGTTCGCCAGGCATAAAAACAGTCGGCGACGGTTTTACGCAAAAGCGTAAAATTTAAGACTACAAATTTGGAATATTTTTTGCAAATTAAACAAATAAAGATAAGGCGCCCAAAGCGTGACGCGCCTGCAGAAAGAGGAAAATGAAATGATGAGGTCTATTTACTCCGCCGCCACCGGCATGATCGCCCAGCAAACCCAGATCGACGTCACGTCGCACAATATCGCAAACGTAAACACCATCGGCTACAAGAAAAACCGCGCCGAGTTTGCCGATCTGATGTATCAGGTCATGGAGTATGCTGGCACGGCAACCAGCGCCACGACGAAAAGCCCGACGGGTATCGAGGTTGGTCTGGGTGCGCGTCCGACGGCGATAACGAAGATATTTTCGCAAGGCTATTTTAAAGAAACGAGCAATAACCTCGATATGGTTATTGCGGGTAACGGCTTTTTCCAGGTGCAGCTTCCGGACGGCACGACGGCGTATACTAGAAACGGCGCCTTTAAGCTCAACAGTGAAGGCACGGTCGTAAATTCCGACGGCTACGTGCTCCAGCCGCAGATGACTATCCCTGCCGACGCTACGCAGGTTTCAGTGGGCACTGACGGCACCGTCTCAGTACTTCAGCCTGGTAACACCGAGATGACGCAGGTGGGCCGTATCGAGCTAGCAAATTTTATCAACCCAGCAGGCCTACACTCTATGGGCGATAATCTCTATCTGCCGACGGGCTCTAGTGGCGAGGTCGTAGTCGGCACGGCGGGGCTT
>NZ_CALKTQ010000173.1 GCF_937997465.1 uncultured Campylobacter sp.
TGCAGAAATTTTAAGTCAAGGCTAGACAAGTAGTCTGCCGCAGACTTAAAATTTCCTCTGCTCGCAGTTGCGAGTACAACGAAGCAAAAATCTCTCTCAAAAGCGCTCGCGAAACAAGCCTAAGCAAGTCTCGCAAGGCAAAATTATTTAATAAATCCGTAAAGGTTAGCTAGCACCCAACCCACCGCGCACGAACTAAACACGCCGATAAGGCCAGGGATGATAAAGCTGTGGTTGATGACGTATTTGCCGATCTTAGTCGTACCTGAGCGGTCAAACTGGATAGCAGCAAGGTCACTCGGATATGTAGGAAGGATAAAGTATCCATAGCAAGCCGTAGCAAACGCAACGATGATGCCTGGATCCACGCCGATCTGAACAGCAAGCGGTACGAATGTCGCGGCAGCGGCTGCTTGAGAGTTTAGGAACTTAGAAATCAGCATACCTACGACGATATACATCCACGGATAGGCCCTCATCACCTCTCCTAGCGAGCCTTTTAGCATCTCGATGTGAGAGTGGAACATCGTATCGGCCATCCAGCTGATACCGTAGATCGCTACGAGCGCGACCATACCGCTGTGGAAGATCTCGTTTTGAGCGATCTTGGCAGCCTTTATGCCTGAGTAGATCATCATGATAGACGCGGCTAGTAGCATGAAAATTTGGATCGTATCTACCATGCCTAGAGGGGCGGTCTTTTTCATAGTATCTTTTACTACGATGCTAGCGTTTGCGACGGTTTCGGTTTTACCCTCTTTAGTGATAACTACATTGCCGTCTTGAAGCACGATAGTTTGAGTTACTTTTTTGTCTTTATCTAGGACTTCTACGTTCGTAAATTTAGTAGCGTCTTTTACTTTACTGTCTTTTACGTTTGAGACGACTTTGCTACCATCTACGGTAGAGACTACTTGTCCGTCTTTTACGGTGATGTTTTTAACTACTTTTTCACCTACTACGATTTCGATAGATTTGCCAGGGACGTTGCTAGTCCAGCTAGGGCGTAGTTGTTTATAGTAGCCTAGAACCGCCACGATAGCGATAGTAGCTAGGAATATCCACATCACGTTCCACTGTTTAGCAGGGAGTTTTGCGCCGATTAGAGAGTGAGATTCGTCTGAGCCGTAGATATATTTTCTTTGCTCAGGGTCTTTGATCCTCTCTTGGAAATCAGGGTCTTTATCTAGGTCTTTACCTCTAAAAATCGAGTAAGTACCGATGATAAGCATACCGATAAAGGTTGACGGGATAGTTACTTTTAGTAGATCCACGTAGCTAGTAAATCCATCGATATGAACTGTGCCAGTGCCTAGCAAAACGGCGACCATAGATACGCCCGCAACCGAAACCGGGCTAGCGATGATGGCTAGCTGAGACGAGATCGTAGTAGCAGCCAGCGGTCTTTCCGGACGGATGCCGCTTTTGATAGATACGTCGTAGATGATCGGTAGCAGCGTATAAACCGTGTGTCCGGTGCCGCATAGAACCGTTAGCGTCCAGCCGCAAATAGGAGCTAGGATACAGACGAATTTAGGATTTTTTCTTAGCGCTTTTTCCGCTATCTGAAGCATAACGTCAAGACCACCTGCAGCTTGCAGCGTAGCGCTTGCTACGACGACGGCTAGGATCGTTAGGATGACGTCTACTGCTGGTTTGCCTGGCTTCATACCGAATGCAAACACCAAGATAACAAGACCGATACCGCCTAGTACGCCTAGAGCCATACCGCCTTTTTTAGCGCCGTAGAATAAACATCCGAGCACTACGATTAGTTGGAGAGTGAACTGAGTGCTTTCACTCAAACTGGTTAGGAATTCCATTTGTTCTCCTTTTTGGAAATTACGCCGCGATTATATAAATATTAAAA